>NZ_JAEFCE010000079.1:0-17814 GCF_016406055.1 Vibrio sp. IB15 | reverse complement strand
TTAGTTCAAAAAAAATCCCTAAGCTGTAGCTTAGGGATTTCTGTATAAGAGACAGCCTTTGGGAGCCTTTGTTTTTATTCATACTTTGGTGCGATGTTGAATTACAGAGCAACACCAATGTTACTAACGGGTTCTTCACGCAGTTCATGACGTAGGTCTTTAATCAACTCGATGTCACGTTCCGTCGTTTCACGCAATGGTCGGAAGATAGCCCACTGAACGTCCCACTCTTCACATACCGCTTCGTTTTCTTTCTGGTTTTCGTTAGTCACTTCTTCAGCACCTTGAGCAAACTCAAGCTCAGCAACCGTCTTCACCGACTGTTGGCTCACTTTAATCACGGCTTCAAACATGTGCTCGCGGTCAAGCAGGCCATGAACAAGCGTTGCCAAACCTTGGCAAGCGTCCATTGCAGGGTAAACACCATAGAAGTCAAAATCGTCTGCGCTAGGGAAAAGCTCTTCAACTTTCTCTAATTGGCGTTCAAAGTTCACCTTTGCCGTTTTTACCGTTAGGATTTCCCAAATGCTATCCAAGACATCACGATAGATGCGAGCTTCGGCAAATTCTGTATTCTCACAAAACATGGCATAGTTAGGGTACATACGCTCACATAGACACGCCATAAAGGTAATTTGTTGCCAAGGTTCTAACTTTTCAAGACGAACCTGCAGTGGATTCTGAAGCATAGTCACTCAATAATTGCAGAAAAAGACAGCGAAAGTGTACTTGATAAACTCTGGGGGGAAAAGGTAAGCCGATGAACAATTTTACGAATAAGCTCTATATTATGACTGAGCATGACGATACCTATACGCAACTGATTCTAAACCGGGATTTACCCGACCTAGAAATCACTCAAAACCCCGAGTTAGCTGAGATTGTATTAGCGTCGCCTCCCCTGATAGCCGAGCGCCTTAACGAGTTTAAAACGCTTGAGTGGGTACAAAGCACCTACGCTGGCATCAATAAGCTCACCCAACCAGAACTTCGCCAGGATTACACGCTAACCAATGTAAAAGGTATCTTCGGCCCTGCTATCTCGGAGTACGTTTTAGGCTACGCAATCAGCCACTTTAGACACTTTCCTCACTACCACCAGCAACAACAGCAACGAAACTGGCAGCCTCAGCTTTATTCTAGCCTAACTGACAAAACTATGGTGATTTTAGGCACAGGGTCTATCGGCAGCCATTTAGCAAAAACCGCTGTGGCGTTTGGCATTCATACCATTGGTGTCAATCGTACTGGTATCCCATCGAAGCAAGAAACCTTTAAAGACACTTTCCATATCAATGAACTGGAGGCAGCTCTCAAGCAAGCGGACATTGTGGTCAACACCTTGCCATCGACCGCTGAAACCTATCAACTGCTCAACCAAACGACCCTTGGTTATTGTTCTAACGTGCTGCTATTTAATGTTGGCAGAGGCGAAGGCATCGACAACAAAGCGCTGTTGCTAGCGATTAAAAACCGTTGGGTTGAGCATGCATTTCTTGATGTGTTTGAAAGCGAGCCCCTTTCGCAAGATCACCCTTTCTGGAAGCTACCACAAGTCACCATTACGCCACATATCGCTGCACTCAGTGAACCGAGACAAGTGGTAGAGATCTTTGCTGAGAATTACCAACAGTGGCGAGATGGCTTTACCCTAAACCATGTCATTGATTTTGATAAAGGCTACTGATGTCCTCTTCGCTACTTAAAGAGATACGACAATGCACTGCATGTGAGCCTCACCTCTCACACGGTGCCAACCCTGTCATTCAAGCACACCCAAACGCGCGCTTGTTAATCATTGGTCAAGCGCCGGGTATCAAGGTGCATGAGTCATCCATCCCATGGAATGATGCCAGTGGGGAAAGATTAAGAGAGTGGCTAGGGATAGGCAGCGATACCTTTTATGACGAACAAAAGGTCGCGATTGTACCTATGGGTTTCTGCTACCCAGGTAAAGGAAAGAGTGGCGATCTACCACCACGCAAGGAGTGCGCAGAGCTCTGGCATAAGAAAGTACGGCAATCACTGCCCAATATTCAAATGACACTTTTGATTGGTCAGTATGCGCAAAACTATTACTTGAAGGAAAGAACCACCAATACACTGACAGAGACCGTCAAAAACTGGCAGGCTTGGGCACCAGAGTTTTTACCACTTCCCCACCCTTCACCACGTAATAATATCTGGCTCAAGAAGAACCCGTGGTTTGAAACTGAGGTTATTCCTTACATCCGCAAACACATCTCAGAGCATTTGGCCTACCATGATCCAAATGCCTAATGAACTGCACACAACCGAAATTAAACGAGTATAGAATTACCAATCTGAAGGCAATAAAAAGCGCTGCTGGTTACCCAGCAGCGCTTTCAATTATCTTACTCAGAATTACTTATGGTAAGGCTTAGATAGTTCGTGAACAGCGTCAACGAACACACCAGCGTTTTCTGGCGGCACATCTAAGTGAATACCGTGGCCTAGGTTAAATACGTGACCAGTACCCGCATCACCAAAGCCTTCAAGGATAGTCGATACCTCTTCACGGATACGCTCTGGAGAAGCATAAAGCATTGAAGGATCCATGTTACCTTGCAGAGCAACCTTATCACCCACACGCTTAACTGCGTCTTGGATGTTGATAGTCCAGTCTAGGCCAACTGCATCACAGCCCGTTGCTGCGATCTGCTCTAGCCACATGCCACCGTTCTTAGTGAATAGTGTTACTGGTACACGACGACCATCGTTTTCACGGATTAGACCATCAACTATTTTGTGCATGTATTGCAGTGAGAATAGGTTGTAATCACGAGGAGTCAGTACACCACCCCATGTATCAAATACCATTACCGATTGAGCACCCGCTTTGATTTGCGCGTTTAGGTATTCGATAACGCTGTCTGCTAGCTTATCTAGAAGTAAGTGCAGCGTTTGTGGTTCTGCGTACATCATCTTCTTGATCTTAGTGAATGCTTTAGAGCTTCCACCTTCAACCATGTAAGTCGCTAGAGTCCATGGACTACCAGAGAAACCGATCAATGGAACGTCGCCGTTCAAATCTTTGCGGATCTGACGTACTGCGTTCATTACGTATTGCAGCTCACCTTCTGGATCTGGCAGGCCAATTTTTTCTACGTCAGCTTTACACGTGATAGGACGCTCAAACTTAGGACCTTCACCTGTCTCAAAGAACAAACCTAGGCCCATAGCATCAGGGATCGTTAGGATGTCAGAGAACAAGATTGCCGCATCAAGCGGGAAACGACGTAAAGGTTGAAGAGTTACTTCTGATGCAAGTTCCGCGTTTTTGCACAAAGACATGAAGTCGCCTGCTTCTGCACGCGTTGCTTTGTACTCTGGAAGATAGCGGCCAGCTTGGCGCATCATCCATACCGGTGTGTAATCAACAGGCTGCTTTAAAAGTGCGCGTAAATAGCGATCGTTCTTTAATTCGGTCATTCCGTTAAATTCCAATTCAATCTTGTCTAGTTTTGATGGCAAGTATTCTAACACTGATTGAGGGGTAAAAGCTGTGTGCTTTGCAACCTAGATCAAGTTATTAACTTTTAAATCAATGCTTAATTTGCACCCAATTAAGGGAGCATGTTAAAAATTTGTTCGCTAGCGAAAATTACAATTATAACACCTGAGTAGTCACTACTCAGCATCTCATAACGACATCTTACTTACCCCCTCCACTTGTGGAGGGTTTTTTTTAGCTTTTGACCACCTATAGGCCAAATACTATTACAGGCGATTTAGTGCTCCAACGCTTGTTCTGCTGCGCCCACTTTGACCACGTCATCAACGGTTTTCTCTATCAGCTGTCTCGCAATAGTGCCCACTGGAGCCACATCTGGCAGAGTCGTCACATCAAACCATTGCGCATCGGATAGCTCGCTATAATCTGGTTTGAGCGTACCACCAGCATAATCAGCAAGAAAGCCTATCATCATGCTCGACGGAAATGCCCAAGGTTGGCTGCCAAAATAGCGAATGTTATCCACATCAATCCCCGTCTCCTCTTTCACTTCGCGTGCTACGCACTGTTCTAAGGTCTCTCCGACCTCTAGAAAGCCCGCTATAACGGTATACATGCCCGTTTTATGTCTTGGGTGCTGCGCGAGTAATATCTTGTTGTCGTTTCGTACAGCGACAATGATGCATGGGAAAATGCGCGGGTAATGCAGAGTACGACAGTCTCCACACTGCATCGCCACTTGATTGTGGTTTAGGTGATTGCGACCACCACACTGCGGGCAGAAACGCATGCTCTGGGTCATATGGCCATATTGGATGGCTTTACTTGCAGTAAGAAAACTCGATTCAGGCCAGTGCAATAACTCTCTTAGGTTGACCATCGTCAGCTCACGCTCAACATCACAGTCGTTCAACCAATACACTTTGCGACCTTGATGCTGACCAATGCAGATTGCGTGCTCAACACTGAGCCCTAGCTCGTCGGCAGAGCCGAAAGGAAACTGGTCATTATCAACCCAAATATCACTACCGGAAACGACGCACCAATAAGCTTGCTCTGTCATTTTCTTATCACTTTTTTTTAACATCCCTATGCCTCATTGCTTGCAGTTCGTTCATTTTACTGGCAATCTAATTTCATACTAGAGTTGTGGCAGAGAATATTTCAAGCTATTACTTTTAGTAGATATCGATAAACGGACCCTGCTTAGGCAATTTCAATGATCACAAGGTTGTGATCAGATCATGAGGACATGGTCATGCTAAATAAATTTAAACAAATACAAGAACAATGGGGTGGCTCAAGCGAGGTCATCGATCATTGGCTCGAAACTCGACAAGCTCTCATCGTCGAATATTGCAAGCTAGGTGCCTTGCAGCCAGCTAGCAACGGGCAATCAAACGTTGTTGAACTCCCTTCTCCTAAAGAAATAAGCTCATTCTGCGATCATGTTGTCGATTATATCTCAGAAGGCCATTTTAAGATCTACGATATGGTCATGAAGAAATGGCAAGCAACAGGCTTTAAAACCAATGACGAGATTGATACAACTTACGCGAAGATCGTACTCACAACCGAGCCGCTTCTAGAGTTCAATGATAAGTACGTTAAAGTAAGTGCAAACGATGAGTTGCCTAGCTTCGAAGGAGATATGTCGAAGGTAGGTGAACTACTCGAAGTGCGTTTTGAAGTAGAAGATAATCTTATCCAGCTTATTGCAGACAGCTTAGCGATTCCACCAGGCGCTTAGTTAACTGAACCCTTAAGAAGCTTGCCTCTGTGCAAGCTTTTTGTTTTGCCCATAATTCCCCTGCCCACTCAACTTTGTTGAAGCCTAAGTACCACCAGCAAACCACCAATCCGTATCTACGACTCATCCACGATGATCCTCTTTCCACCAATGCTTGTGATTCACCGGCTAGCATCAGTAAAAGCACGCCTAAACCCATACACCAATAACCCAAACGCCAGATACAAAAAAGGCACCCGAAGGTGCCTTTTTGTTATCTCTTAGAGATTACTCTTCTGAAGAGAAACCTGCATTTAGAAGTGCTGCAAGGTTGTCAGTAGCTTGTTCAGCTGATGGACCTTCCTGCTCTTCTTCACGCTTAGCTTGACGCTCTTGGTGGTATGCGAAACCAGTACCAGCTGGAATCAGACGACCAACAATTACGTTCTCTTTCAGACCGCGAAGGTCATCACGCTTACCAGAAACCGCAGCTTCTGTTAGTACGCGAGTCGTTTCTTGGAACGATGCAGCTGAGATGAATGACTCAGTTGCAAGAGACGCTTTAGTAATACCTAGTAGATCACGTTCGAAACGTACTAGTTCTTTACCTTCAGCTTCTAGCTTGCGGTTAGCAATCTTCACGTTGTGGTACTCAACTTGTTCGCCAGGTAGGAACTGAGAGTCACCAGAATGTGTGATTGTACACTTACGTAGCATTTGACGAACGATAGTCTCAATGTGCTTATCGTTAATCTTAACGCCTTGTAAGCGGTAAACTTCTTGAACTTCGTTCGCGATGTACTGAGTTACTGCGTGGATACCACGTAGACGCAGGATATCGTGTGGAGTTTCAGGACCGTCGGCGATTACATCACCACGTTCAATCTTCTCACCTTCGAACACGTTCAATTGACGATGCTTAGGAATCATCTCTTCGTAAGTGTCACCACCTTCACGAGTGATTACTAGACGACGCTTACCTTTCGTTTCTTTACCGAAAGACACAGTACCTGTGTGCTCAGCAAGGATCGCAGGCTCTTTTGGCTTACGAGCTTCGAATAGGTCTGCTACGCGTGGTAGACCACCGGTGATATCTTTGTTACCGCCAGATTTCTGAGGGATACGAGATAGTGTGTCACCAATGCCAACTTCAGCGCCATCTTCAATGTTTACAATCGCTTTACCAGGTAGGAAGTAGTGAGCTGGCATTTCAGTACCAGGGATCATTACATCGTTACCTTGCTCGTCAACAAGTTTGATAGCTGGACGCATATCTTTACCTGCTGCTGGACGAGCCGCTGCGTCTGTAACTTCAGAAGAAGAAAGACCAGTTAGATCATCCGTTTGACGAGAAACAGTTACGCCATCGATCATATCAACGAACTGGATGCGACCTGCCACTTCAGTGATGATTGGCATAGTGTGCGCTTCCCAGTTAGCTACAACTTCGCCAGCTTCTACTGCGTCGTTGTCCGCTTTGCTCAGTACAGAACCGTAAGGAAGTTTGTGCTTCTCTTTAGTACGACCGAACTCATCAATAATCGTCATCTCAGATGCACGAGAAGTGATAACTAGCTTCTTGTCTTTGTTGATTACGAACTTAGCGTTGTGAAGTTTCACAGTACCAGTTGTCTTAGCTTGGATGCTGTTCTCTGCTGCTGCAGTAGATGCCGCACCACCGATGTGGAACGTACGCATCGTTAGCTGTGTACCCGGTTCACCGATAGATTGTGCAGCGATAACACCAACTGCTTCACCTTGGTTCACTAGGTGACCACGTGCTAGGTCACGACCGTAACACTGTGCACAACAACCGAAGTCTGCATCACAGGTAACAACAGAACGCACTTTCATGCTATCTACAGAGTTGTCTTCCATGATCTGACACCACTTCTCATCAATCAGAGTATTACGTGGGATCAGTACATCTTCAGTACCAGGCTTAAGAACGTCTTCAGCTACTACACGACCTAGAGCAAGCTCAGAAAGTGCAACTTTAACGTCACCACCTTCGATGTGAGGCATCATGTCGATACCTTCGTGCGTGCCACAGTCATGTTCGTGTACTACAACGTCTTGAGCAACGTCTACTAGACGACGAGTTAGGTAACCCGAGTTCGCTGTTTTCAGTGCCGTATCCGCAAGACCCTTACGAGCACCGTGCGTTGAGATAAAGTACTGAAGGACGTTTAGACCTTCTTTAAAGTTCGCTGTGATCGGCGTTTCGATAATTGAACCATCTGGACGCGCCATCAGACCACGCATACCTGCTAGCTGACGAATCTGAGCTGCAGAACCACGTGCGCCCGAGTCGGCCATCATGTAGATGCTGTTGAACGATTCTTGCTGTTCTTCTTCGCCGTCACGGTTGATAACTGTTTCAGAAGATAGGTTATCCATCATCGCTTTCGCAACGCGGTCATTCGTAGATGCCCAGATATCGATAACTTTGTTGTAACGCTCACCCGCAGTAACAAGACCAGATTGGAATTGCTCTTGGATTTCGCGAACTTCTTCTTCAGCAGATTCAATTTCATCGTATTTCGCTTGAGGTACAACCATATCGTCGATACCTACAGAAACACCTGAAAGTGCAGCGTATGCAAAACCTGCGTACATGATTTGGTCAGCGAATACTACTGTGTCCTTAAGACCAAGCTTACGGTACGCTTCGTTAAGTAGGTTAGAAATTTGCTTCTTACCTAGTTTTTGGTTAACGATGCTGTACGGTAGGCCAGCTGGAACGATTTGCCATAGCATTGCACGGCCAACTGTTGTGTCAACCAGCTTCGTTTCAGTAGTGCTGTTACCATCTTCGTCTACTACGGTCTCAGTGATACGAACTTTAACGCGAGCGTGAAGCTCAGCAGTCTTAGTACGGTATGCCTTCTCAGCCTCTTCAGGGCCAGCAAGGTACATACCTTCGCCTTTCACGTTGATCTTTTCACGAGTCATGTAGTAAAGACCCAATACAACGTCCTGAGAAGGTACGATGATCGGATCACCTGACGCTGGCGACAGAATGTTGTTTGTCGACATCATCAGTGTACGTGCTTCAAGCTGTGCTTCTAGAGTTAGAGGCACGTGTACCGCCATTTGGTCACCATCGAAGTCGGCGTTGTATGCCGCACACACTAGTGGGTGAAGCTGAATCGCTTTACCTTCGATTAGTACTGGTTCAAACGCTTGGATACCTAGACGGTGAAGTGTAGGTGCACGGTTAAGTAGTACTGGGTGTTCACGGATTACTTCGTCTAGGATATCCCAAACGATAGCTTCTTCGCGCTCTACCATCTTCTTAGCAGCTTTGATTGTCGTAGCCATGCCACGAGTCTCTAGCTTGCTGTAGATGAACGGCTTAAATAGCTCAAGTGCCATCTTCTTAGGAAGACCACACTGATGTAGACGAAGGTATGGACCTACTGTGATTACAGAACGGCCAGAGTAGTCTACACGTTTACCTAGAAGGTTCTGACGGAAACGACCTTGTTTACCCTTGATCATATCAGCAAGAGATTTCAGAGGACGCTTGTTCGAACCTGTGATTGCACGACCGCGACGACCGTTATCTAGAAGTGCATCAACAGACTCTTGCAGCATACGCTTTTCGTTACGTACGATGATGTCCGGAGCAGCTAGCTCTAGAAGACGCTTCAAACGGTTGTTACGGTTGATCACTCGACGGTAAAGGTCGTTCAGATCTGAAGTCGCAAAACGACCGCCATCTAGTGGTACTAGAGGACGTAGATCTGGCGGAAGAACCGGAAGTACAGTCAGAATCATCCATTGCGGATCGTTACCCGATGCAATGAACGCTTCAACTAGCTTCAGGCGCTTAGTGATCTTCTTACGCTTAGTTTCAGAGTTAGTTGTTTCCAACTCTTCGCGCATTTCTTCCACTTCTTGATGAAGGTCCATTGTTGCAAGCAGATCTTTGATCGCTTCTGCACCCATCTTAGCAGTGAATTCATCACCCCACTCTTCTAGTCGATCTAGATACTCTTCTTCAGTAAGCATCTGAGATTTTTCTAGATCAGTCATACCTGGTTCAGTTACTACGTACATTTCGAAGTAAAGAACACGTTCGATATCACGTAGAGGGATATCCATTAGTAGACCGATACGAGACGGTAGCGATTTTAGGAACCAGATGTGAGCAACTGGTGAAGCAAGCTCGATGTGGCCCATACGGTCACGACGAACTTTAGTTTGTGTAACTTCTACGCCACACTTCTCACAGATAACACCACGGTGTTTCAGACGCTTGTATTTACCACAAAGACATTCGTAGTCTTTAACTGGACCAAAAATACGCGCACAGAACAGACCATCGCGTTCAGGTTTGAACGTACGATAGTTGATCGTTTCAGGTTTTTTAACCTCACCAAAAGACCATGAACGAATCATGTCTGGTGAAGATAGACCGATTTTGATTGCATCAAATTCTTCGGTCTTATGCTGCGCTTTTAGAAAGTTTAATAAGTCTTTCACAATCAGCTCCTGTAAGGAGTTAAAAGGGGCTCACCCGCAAAAGTGAGCACCTTCAACCAAATAATCTCTTTTCTCTAGAAAGAAAGAAGGGATTACTCTTCGTCTTCTAGCTCGATGTTGATACCTAGCGAGCGAATCTCTTTCAACAGTACGTTGAACGATTCTGGCATGCCAGGTTCCATGCTGTGGTTGCCATCTACGATGTTCTTGTACATCTTAGTACGGCCGTTAACGTCATCCGACTTAACTGTTAGCATTTCTTGAAGCGTGTAAGCAGCACCGTATGCTTCTAGTGCCCATACTTCCATCTCACCGAAACGCTGGCCACCGAACTGAGCTTTACCACCAAGTGGTTGCTGAGTTACTAGGCTGTACGAACCAGTAGAACGAGCGTGCATCTTGTCATCAACAAGGTGGTTCAGTTTCAGCATGTACATGTAACCTACAGTTACAGGACGCTCAAACGAGTCACCAGTACGACCATCAAACAGTTTAAGCTGACCAGATTCTGGCAGATCACCCAGTTTAAGTAGTTCTTTGATTAACGCTTCAGAAGCACCATCGAACACAGGAGTAGCAATCGGTAGACCGCCACGTAGGTTCTTGATCAGTGTACGAACTTGATCATCAGACAGTTCAGCAATATCAACTTTCTGACGAGTATCACCAAGATCATAAACCTTCTGTAGGAACTCACGGAACTTATGAAGTTCTTGTTGTTCCTTAACCATTTGGTTGATCTTGTCACCGATACCTTTCGCTGCCAGACCTAAGTGTACTTCTAGGATCTGACCGATGTTCATACGCGATGGTACACCCAGTGGGTTAAGTACGATGTCTACAGGCTGACCTTTCTCATCGTATGGCATGTCTTCAACAGGGTTAATCTTAGAGATTACACCTTTGTTACCGTGACGACCCGCCATCTTATCACCAGGCTGGATACGACGTTTAACCGCTAGGTAAACTTTAACAATCTTAAGAACGCCAGGCGCTAGATCATCACCTTGAGTGATCTTACGACGCTTAGTTTCAAACTTCTTATCGAAGTCTGCTTTTAGCTCATCCCACTGCTCAGCAAGTTGCTCAAGCTGTGTTTGTAGCGCATCGTCTTCTAGAACTTGCTCTAGCCATTGCTTACGACCGATCGTATCAAGCTTAGCTTCAGAGTAACCACCAGACAGAAGTACAGCTTTAACACGGTTAAGAAGGCCACCCTCAAGAATTTGGAACTCTTCAGTTAGGTCTTTCTTAGCTTCTTTAAGCTGCATCTGTTCGATTTCAAGTGCACGCTTGTCTTTCTCTACGCCATCGCGAGTGAAGACTTGTACATCGATGATAGTACCCGAAACAGAGTTTGGTACACGTAGAGAAGTATCTTTAACATCAGATGCTTTCTCACCGAAGATTGCACGTAGTAGCTTCTCTTCAGGAGTCAGTTGAGTTTCACCTTTAGGTGTTACTTTACCAACTAGGATGTCGCCACCCTTAACTTCAGCACCAATGTAAACGATACCTGACTCGTCTAGTTTAGACAGAGCAGACTCACCTACGTTTGGAATATCAGCTGTGATCTCTTCAGAGCCCAGCTTAGTATCACGAGCCACACAAGATAGTTCTTGGATGTGGATAGTCGTGAAACGGTCTTCTTGAACTACGCGCTCAGATACTAAGATCGAGTCTTCGAAGTTGTAACCGTTCCAAGGCATGAACGCGATACGCATGTTTTGACCAAGTGCTAGCTCACCAAGGTCGGTTGAAGGACCGTCAGCTAGTACGTCGCCACGTGATACAGGTTCACCCGGTAGCACTGTAGGACGTTGGTTGATACATGTGTTCTGGTTTGAACGCGTGTACTTAGTTAGGTTGTAGATGTCGATACCAGCTTCGCCAGGTACTAGCTCATCTTCGTTAACCTTAACTACGATACGAGAAGCGTCCACAGACTGAATCATACCGCCACGTTTAGCAACCGCTGTAACACCAGAGTCAACTGCGATGTTACGTTCGATACCAGTACCTACTAGAGGCTTATCAGCCTTAAGTGTTGGTACCGCTTGACGTTGCATGTTCGCACCCATCAATGCACGGTTCGCATCATCGTGTTCTAGGAACGGGATAAGCGATGCAGCGATAGATACTACTTGGTTTGTCGCAACGTCCATGTAGTCAACGTGGTCGCGTGGGTGAAGACCAGATTCACCTTTTTGACGAGCAGTGATTAGCTCATCAGCGAACGTACCTTCTTCAGTAAGAACGGTGTTCGCCTGCGCGATTACAAATTGACCTTCTTGGATTGCAGACAGGTAATCAACTTCGTCTGTTACTACGCCATCTACTACACGACGGTACGGAGTTTCTAGGAAACCGTAATCGTTACAACGTGCAAATGCAGACAGTGAGTTAATTAGACCGATGTTTGGACCTTCAGGCGTTTCGATGGGACATAGACGACCGTAGTGAGTTACGTGAACGTCACGTACTTCGAAGCCTGCGCGCTCACGAGTAAGACCACCAGGACCTAAAGCAGAGATACGACGCTTGTGCGTAACTTCTGACAATGGGTTGTTTTGGTCCATGAACTGTGAAAGCTGTGAAGAGCCAAAGAATTCTTTAACTGCAGCTGAGATAGGCTTAGCGTTGATTAGATCTTGAGGCATGATTGCATCAAGGTCACCAAGGCTTAGACGCTCTTTAACGGCACGTTCTACACGAACTAGACCAACACGGAATTGGTTTTCTGCCATTTCACCTACAGAACGGATACGACGGTTGCCAAGGTGGTCGATATCGTCCACTTCGCCTTTACCGTTACGGATGCCGATCAGTTTCTTCATCACTTCGATGATGTCTGATTCATCCAGAGTACCGCGCTCTTCTTCTTCTTCACGCTCGATAGAGCTGTTGAACTTCATACGGCCTACAGTTGATAGGTCGTAGCGTTCTTCTGAGAAGAATAGGCTTTCGAATAGAGATTCTGCAGCTTCTTTCGTTGGTGGCTCGCCAGGACGCATCATGCGGTAGATTTCTACCAATGCAGAGATGCGATCTACTGTGCTATCTGCACGTAGAGTGTCTGACATGAATGGACCATGGTCTAGGTCATTCGTGAACAGTACTTCTAGAGCTTTGTGACCTGCTTGAGATAGGTTAGCAAGTGCCTCTAGGCTGATCTCTTGGTTCGCGCCAACGATGATCTCGCCAGTTGCTTCGTTGATGTAATCTTTAGATGCAACTTTACCAACGATGTACTCTACAGGTACTTCGATGTGCTCAACGCCATCTTTCTCAAGTTGACGAATGTGGCGAGCAGTAACACGACGACCAGTCTCAACGTAAACTTTACCGTTTGCTTCGATGTCGAATGACGCAGTTTCACCACGTAGACGATCAGGAACCAACTCCATAAGAAGAGTTTGGTCTTTCACTTCGAAGTTCACCTTGTCGAAGAACAGATCTAGGATCTCTTCAGTTGACTTACCTAGTGCACGAAGGATGATTGAAGCTGGTAGCTTACGACGACGGTCGATACGTACGAATAAGTTATCCTTAGGATCGAACTCAAAGTCTAACCATGAGCCACGGTAAGGAATTACACGTGCGTTATAAAGAACTTTACCAGATGAGTGGGTCTTACCCTTATCACTGTCGAAGAACACGCCTGGGCTTCGGTGCAGCTGGGATACGATAACCCTCTCGGTACCATTAATTACGAAAGTACCATTGTCTGTCATAAGCGGAATTTCGCCCATGTAGACTTCTTGTTCTTTAATGTCTTTTACAGTACCTGCTGGCGCATCTCGATCAAAGATAACTAGACGTAGTTTAACGCGTAGTGGCTTTGAGTAAGTTACACCACGGATTTGACATTCTTTAACATCAAAAACTGGCTCACCAAGACGGTAGCTAACGTATTGCAGCTCAGAATTGCCGTTGTAGCTCTGAATTGGGAATACAGAACGAAAAGCAGCCTCAAGACCGTATTGACCTTCTGGATCCTGTTCGATGAATTTATCGAAAGAATCAAGCTGGATCGATAACAGGTATGGAATGTCCAAAACTTGTGGACGAGTACCAAAGTCCTTACGGATGCGCTTTTTCTCGGTATAAGAGTAAACCATGGGGTTCCTCAGCTCGCTGATAAGTGACCCAAACTACCCAAAACACTCCTCGGAGGGGGTAGTGACTAACAGCTGTTTAATGTAGTGAACAATCATATCGAAAACATGACTGTTTTTTTGCTCGGGTTATGACGCTTAAACAGCGGAAAATTCGTCATAGCCCTACAGCGCAAAAAGGCCGGTGGTTAAATAACCACCAGCCATTAGCCTTGCGGCTAAGAAATTAAGTAATAATTACTTAACTTCAACAGAAGCGCCAGCTTCTTCTAGCTGTGCTTTAAGAGCTTCAGCTTCAGCTTTGTCAACGCCTTCTTTTAGAGGTGCTGGAGCTGAGTCTACAAGACCTTTAGCTTCTTTAAGACCTAGGCCAGTTGCGCCACGTACAGCTTTGATAACTTGTACTTTGTTAGAACCAGCAGAAGTTAGGATAACGTCGAATTCAGTTTGCTCAGCAGCAGCATCGCCGCCAGCAGCGCCACCAGCTACAACTGCAGCAGCAGCTGATACGCCGAATTTCTCTTCCATAGCTTCGATAAGCTCAACAACTTGCATTACAGACATTTCTGCAACTGCGTCTAGGATTTGCTCGTTAGTAATAGACATAACAATTCTCTTTTAAGTCAACAATAAGTTTAATTTGCAACCAGTGAAAAGCAAGGCTTAAGCCGCTGCTTCTTCTTTTTGGTCACGTAGTGCAGCGATAGTACGAACCAGCTTGCCAGCAGAAGCTTCTTTCATGCACATCATTAGGCGTGCGATAGCTTCGTCGTAAGTTGGTAGTGTCGCTAGTACTTCAGCATCAGTAACTGCGCCTTCAAATGCAGCAGCTTTGATCTCGAAATCTTTGTTCTCTTTAGCGAAGTCTTTGAAAAGACGCGCTGCAGCACCTGGGTGCTCGTTAGAGAACGCGATCAGAGTTGGACCAGTGAAAGTGTCAGTTAGACACTCGTAGTCTGTACCCTGAACCGCACGGCGTGCTAGTGTGTTACGAACAACTTTCATGTAAACACCCGCTTCGCGAGCTTGTTTACGTAGAGAAGTCATTGCGCCAACTTCAACGCCACGAGAATCAGCTACAACTGCAGAAAGTGCACCATTAGCTGCTTCGTTGACTTCAGCAACAATTGCTTTTTTGTCTTGAAGATTTAAAGCCATTTGGATTAACCTCTGGTTGTGATTACAGCACCCATTACAGTGTGTAATGAGCGTTTACGATGCTAATAAATATGAATCACTTCATTTAAATTAGGCACCGCCTACGTAGGTTTTATTAAGCTGTAGCTCCGAAAAGTACAGCGCCTACGGTCTTGGGATAGATAATTTGAATTGCTTCAAATCACCCAACCACAAATATTAGGCGCAGAAGTATACACTAAATCTGCGCCTAAGCAAATTAGTTTGCTTGAGTGTTCAGGCTAGCCTGATCAACAGCAACACCAGCACCCATAGTAGTAGAGATGCTTACTTTCTTCAGGAAAGTACCTTTCGCTGAAGAAGGCTTAGCTTTCTTAAGAGCAACTAGAAGAGCTTCTAGGTTCTCTTGAAGCTGGTTAGCTTCGAAAGATGCTTTGCCGATAGTAGTGTGGATGATGCCGTTCTTGTCGTTACGGTAACGAACCTGACCAGCTTTAGCGTTCTTAACCGCTTCAGCAACGTTAGGAGTTACAGTACCAACTTTAGGGTTTGGCATAAGGCCGCGTGGACCTAGGATAGTACCTAGTTGACCAACAACACGCATTGCATCTGGAGAAGCAACAACAACGTCGAAGTTCATTTCGCCTTTCTTCACTTGCTCAGCAAGATCTTCCATACCAACAACATCTGCGCCAGCTGCTTTAGCTGCTTCTGCGTTTGCACCTTGAGTGAACACAGCAACGCGGATTTCACGGCCAGTACCGTGAGGTAGCACAGTTGCGCCACGTACGTTTTGGTCAGATTTACGAGCATCGATGCCTAGGTTAACAGCAACGTCTACAGACTCAACGAATTTAGCAGTCGCTAGTTCTTTAAGAAGTGCAACAGCTTCGTTGATTTCGTATTCTTTAGTCGCGTCAACTTTGTCGCGGATTACGCGCATACGCTTAGTAAGTTTTGCCATCTTATTAACCCTCTACCACTAGGCCCATTGAACGAGCAGTACCAGCGATTGAACGCTTCATTGCTTCGATGTCAGCACCAGTCATATCAGCAGCTTTAGTTTCTGCGATTTCTTGGATTTGAGCGTCAGTTACAGTACCAACTTTTTCAGTGTTTGGACGACCTGAACCAGACTTAACGCCAGCAGCTTTCTTAAGAAGAACAGCAGCAGGTGGAGTCTTAGTTACGAACGTGAAAGAACGGTCGTTGTATACAGTAATAACTACTGGAGTCGGTAGACCTTTCTCAACAGATTCTGTTTTTGCGTTGAACGCTTTACAGAATTCCATGATGTTAACACCGTGTTGACCTAGAGCAGGACCAACCGGTGGCGACGGGTTTGCCATACCAGCTGCAACTTGCAGTTTGATATAAGCTTCAACTTTCTTAGCCATGATATTTCCTAATATTTGGGTACATGCGCTAGCCGTAAGGCAAGCTCCCCATAAATTCAATTAACGCTTTTTACTTCCATAGAAGCAAAAAGGCGCGAAATTATAATCATAATTCGCGCCTTTAACAACCCTAAAAAGGTGATTTTTTATACTCTTTTATTTTGAACAAGTTGCTAGTAAGTTATCCACAACTTAGTTCAATTAATCGAGTCTTAGTCCAGTTTTTCAACCTGACCAAATTCAAGCTCAACCGGTGTTGCACGACCAAAGATCGATACAGATACCTTAATGCGGCTCTTCTCGTAATCTACTTCTTCAACAGTACCGTTGAAGTCAGCAAATGGACCATCGTTAACACGAACCACTTCACCTGCTTCGAACATAGTCTTAGGACGTGGAGCTTCGCTCGCTTTCTCTAGACGGTTCAAGATAGCATCAGCTTCTTTATCAGTGATTGGTGCTGGACGATCAGAGGTACCACCAATGAAGCCCATAACACGCGGAATGCTGCGTACTAAGTGCCATGATTCATCATTCATGATCATTTGAACTAATACGTAGCCAGGGAAGAATTTACGTTCACTTTTACGACGTTGTCCAGCACGCATTTCCACTACTTCTTCAGTAGGTACTAGCACATCGCCAAATAGTTCTTCCATGTTGTGCATTTTAATATGCTCGCGTAGCGATTGTGCAACACGACCTTCAAAACCAGAAAAGGCTTGAACTACATACCAACGTTTTTTTGGAGCTTCACTCATGAATCAGAACCCTCTACACCCCAGTCGCTAGAGAAACTAAACGGACCATAATGCCGTCAATTCCCCAAAGCACTAGAGACATAACAATACATACAGCTAAAACGATCAATGTAGTTTGCATAGTTTCTTGGCGAGTAGGCCAAACCACTTTACGAATCTCCATGCGAGATTCTTTTGCAAAATCGATCGCAGCTTTACCTTTAGTTGTTGTTGCTGCAACGCCTAGTGCGGCAGCAATCAGCACAACTACACCTGCAGCGCGAATTACAACAGACAATTCACCATATAGGTAATTACCCACAACAGCAGCGGCTAACAGTACAAAAGCGACTACCCACTTCATTGTATCTGCTGCACTTGAGCTATCAGGAGTTTCAGCGTTTGCTTTCATAAAACCAACCTGTGATAAGTCTTAAATATAGACGACAATAACCCCGCTGTTGCAGGGCACATTCCTTTGCGTTGCAGAACAACACATCTAACAGTCATTTTAGTCAAAAAGACTGTTTAATTCTTTACTAAGAGCTGAAATTGATGCCAATTCGTTCAACTCTTTTTTTAGCGCAGAAAAAGGGCATCAAATGATGCCCTTTTTACTAGTGGTTCGTCAAATCTTATGCAAAGATTTTAGCTACAACACCAGCACCAACTGTACGGCCACCTTCACGGATAGCGAAACGTAGGCCTTCGTCCATTGCGATTGGAG
>NZ_JAEFCE010000078.1:0-17832 GCF_016406055.1 Vibrio sp. IB15 | reverse complement strand
CTCTGAAATGAGGGAGCAGAAACTTCTACGTTTTTAATTGACAGTGGGGGTCATATCAACGCCGCGTTAAGTAGTGAGCAACGCTACCACAAAACCTAACTACAGCACCGTAAACACAAAACCCAACGATAGCACTAAAAATGCCAGGCGTTGGGAATCTGTCTTAAACGCTTTGTTATGCGTCTTCATCCACGATCGGAGAGCCTAACATGGTATCTTCAATGACTGAGTGGCACTCGATTTTGAACCACTTTTGAAACAACGCCCAGTTACGTTTTTGCGGCCAAAGTGATTGGTCTACATACCAATCAAACAGTTCACCCTCAAAAAGTACATCGCAGTTCAATTTCACCCACTCTTTGACTGTATCAGGTGAATCAGCGACTTCACTACTTACTAAATATACAGTGCGATCTTCATTTGCAGACTCTACCGTCAAGTCAGAAACTCCAGTTGGATCAACTTTGTTCAACCAATCCACTGCTTCTTGAGTATATCGGAGTAATAATGCGCCACGATTTAACATGAAATTTCCCGTTAATAGATGTTAGGCGGCAAACATACCATGAAATTACTTCATATTATTAGTCCAATTTTAGCCCTGACGCATAACAGCTCTATTAGACAGAAAAATTCTGTATTTAAATGCAGAATAATTCTGTCTAGTTTCTATCGTTCACACCTTATGTGCAATCTAATCATTATATAACAATGGCTTATATCACAGCTAGGGGCGGAGCTAGAGAAAATGCGGAATTTTTCTGTCTAGTATGCCCCCCCCCCCACACACATTAAGAATCTGGTCAATACGGCTTACTTAAGCTCTTCTGGTATACGGCGATCTTTGTGGTAGTACTCTCGGTCGCGTTCGTTGATTTCTCTCACTACTTTGCAAGGGTTACCAACAGCTACCACATTGGCTGGGATGTCTTTGGTGACTATACTGCCCGCTCCGATAACCGAGTTTTCACCTATGGTAACGCCCGGTAAAACAACTGTGCGCGCGCCAAGCCATACGTTGTTGCAGATACGGACAGGAACATTGAACTGGGCGGCTTTGAGCCTGAGTTCTGGGCTGATGGGATGTGTGCCTGTCGCGATGGTTACGTTAGGTGCAATCATTACGTTATCGCCGATGAATACGTCGGTATCATCAACAAGCGTTAGGTTGAAGTTTACGTATACGTTGTTACCTAAGTGAGTATGACGCCCCCAGTTGGCGTGTAGTGGCGGCTCTATGTAACAACCCTCGCCGACCTCTGCGAAGAGTTGCTTCATAATTTGTTGGCGTTTTTTACCTTCACTCGGGCGAGTGTGGTTGAAATCGTACAGCACTTCTAAACATTGCGTTTGCTCGGCGACCAGATCAACGTCATCACAGTAATAAACGTCTTGGCTGTGCATTTTTGCCTTTATATCCATGTTTGAACCTATTTGATAATTACCGAAGAACGGCATAAATAAAGCGACATATGGATAATTTGAAGCGTTTCATTGGTCTCAAAACAAGTTACGAGTTACGCGGCCTTATGTTCTCGGCAACGCGCCATAACACGCCACTTGGGTCAGTGATACAAAACTCAAGCATTCCCCAAGGTTGCTCAACCACCTCGGTAACGGTTACTTCAAATTCCGCCATTACATTAGAGTTTTGTACGTGCTGATACCAACTTTTTACGTCCTCTACGAGCAAGTGCATCATGTAATTGTGACAGTGTACAGGTTCGTAAAAATCTTGTAAAAGGAATGCATAATCATCGTGACGAAAATAAGCGATATCATGGAACTCAGACATGAGCTCAAACCCCAGAGCTTGGTAAAATCGCTTAGATAGATCGAAATCTTTTGCGGGCACAAACGATTTTATTTCAGTGACTTTGAGGTTTCCCATGATAAACAATTCCTTCTGTTTTGAAGCCCAGAAGTATCGCTGAGCTTTGTGCATTATGCTTAAATTTGTTTTAGGTTACTGGCCAAAGGAGTTAACTTCATCTTCAGTGAGGTAACGCCAGTGGCCTTCTTCAACATCTAAACGGACGTCGCCTATTTGCTCTCTATGTAGCCCAACCACTCGGTTACCAACAGCAGCAAACATTCGCTTAACTTGATGAAACTTACCCTCGGTGATGGTTAAGAGCACTTCTTTTGGGCTAATTACTTCTAGTTCTGCCGGGCGCGTAAGGTTCTTCTCACCTTGCAGCGGAACCCCTGCTTTAAACTTATCAGCGACATCGTCTTTAACATCTCGTGACAATGTCACGCGGTACACCTTTTTACACGACTTTGTGGGCAATGTGATGTTGAAAGACCAACGACCATCATCGGTGATTAACACTAATCCTGTGGTATCAGCATCTAAACGCCCTGCGATGTGCAGTTCAGACGCTTTATCTAACTCTAAATAATTGAAAAGAGATGGATACACTTCGTCGATATTGGAACAGATGGTGCCTGCTGGCTTGTGCATCAAGATATAACGAAACGCGCGTAGCGTTAATGCGTCGCCATTCAGCAAGATGGTATTACTTTCGTGTACTTGAGTGGATTCATCAAGCACGACTTCACTGTTTACACTAACCTCACCATGATGAATGCTTTTAATGGCTTGTGACTTAGTGAGGTCTGTGCTTTTACAAAGGTATTTATCAAGGCGCATTAATCGTCGGCACCACATTTAGCACAAGGCTTGTAAGTGCGCTCTCCTTGTTCAATCACCACATAGTCACGCACACAGTTTTCACATAACGCCAGTTTTGGATAAGCGTCTTTCTGTTTCTTTGCGTTAATGTCGCCTTCAGTGGTGTAGATCGTTCTCATTTGGAGCCTTTGTATTAATCACTTATGAAGCCAAATTGTATCACTGTTTATGGCAGTGCGTCGGTTCACTTTGCCAATGGTTGTTTGCGCCTCGCGCTATTTCTAAGCTCTGGACAACAAAATCAACGTGCCACGCGTATCAGTGATAACATTACAAGAGTTAGCTAACTAAGAAGCCAAGAATGAAAGATTGTAATCAATGCGGAAAATGCTGCATCAAATATGGAGATGGCGACCTCGCCGCGACTCAAGAAGAGATTGACTTGTGGGAACTGTTCAACCCAGACATCTTTGAATATGTTCGTGGTGGTGAGATTTGGTTTGATCCTCATTCTGGTGAGCGTTTAACTCGTTGCCCGTTTCTAGAACTCGTCCCCAATAAAGACACAAATGCTCAAGCAAAATACACCTGCAGTATTTACTTAGACCGCCCAGAAGATTGCCGACACTACCCTAGCCTAATCAATGAAATGGTGAGGGATAAGTGTGAGATGATTGAAGTGGTGGATCTGCAAGATACGAAAAAAGCTCAAAGAAGACTTGACCTTTTAATGAAAGGAAGTCGCCCTTCAAGCTTTTCATAATTGTGATCTTTTGGAGAGCTGATCTTGTTATTACGACAAGTACTGATTCTCTTCTAACCAATCTAGCGCAACCAGTGCCACCGATGAACATACCTCTCTGTCATTGCCATCGACAAACTTAAGTTCTTCGATCTCAGCGTCTGGTGATAGTTCGCCCGTGTAGTCTGCAACGTAACAAGTCAATTGCACTGAAATACCTTCCGCTTTGCCATCAGCCTGGCCAGTAAACGTCTCAACGTATTTGAGTGAATCAGGCACTAAATCGACTGAAATCTCTTCTTTGATTTCACGAAGCAATGCTTGCTCATCACTTTCACCCGCTTCGCGTTTTCCACCCGGTAAGTAAAACCGTTCTTTACCTTTTGATCTCACCATCAACAGCTTGCCATCTTGAATGAATACCCAAGCGAGCTTATCAATTACCTTATTCATGTTCTTAGACCTTGTTATTGTGCTTCTTATTCTAATTAAAGCGACGATATCGCATGGGCGGCATGTTACCTACAGCAGTCAGCATATTCTATTGAATTACATAAAAAATGATATTGGGAGTCGATGAATGACAGCCATCAATGCGGTTCGTTAAAGGTTAAAGCTTACCAATGGCTGTCATTTGAAATAATGATGTGACGAAACTAATCAACAAGCCACTCTATCGCAGAGTCGTGATCTTCGAATGACTTGATGTCACCAGACACAAACCAGCTTCCCACTTTTGCTGCCAGTTCTTGCCAGCTTTGATCACCGTAAGTAGCGATCTTGTCTATCTTGGAGTTGAGTTCTAGCCCGAGTTTGAAATCATCCCATGCGGCGCGACGTTCCCAGCCCGTTAATGTGGAGATATCAACAAGCATCTTCAGTGCGGACGAATCGATCTCTTTTATGGTGGTTTTTAAGATGGGTATCATTGCTTGATAGTCGTCGTGCGTTAATTTCCCTTTCGCTTTGAACACGATGATGGTTTCGCCGCTAACACGCTCAATTCCAACCGATATTCCATGACGTTCGATACTCATAACCTTGCCCCTCTATTAGAAATATAGGCTTAGCTTAGAGTATTAATTAGACAACAAATGAGAAGTTGCTTTCAAAATGAACGCACAGAAAATTTTAGTTGAACGTTACTAGGTTGGACGTCGCTTAATCGCCACAACAGAGTAAGTATGCCAATGCTTCATCTTGCCTAATGATGTAAGCGCTTGTTCGTCTCGCTCGTGAAAACGGATAACTTCGAACGCATCAAATAGACTCAGTACTTTTGCCTTTGTGAGAGGCGTTGTAGAGGTTCGATAACCATAAGCCCAACTATCATCTACCCCCATGAAATCGCCCGCAAATACACCACCGATTTCAATGCTATCGATGATTCGCTGCCACGTCTGATCGAACTGATTTGGCTTTGCAAAAAATAGGCTGGAGTTCGCAATCACTAGCCCGGCTTTGGGATAATCATAATCTTCAATGCGCTTTGAGATATCTCGACAAAAGCTTTTTGACCGAACCTATCTCGACATATCGATATGGAGTCAGAGTTAACGTCGAAGCCATAAATTTGGTGGCCTTGCTGCTCTAAAAACGCAATGTCACTTCCTGTACCACAACCGCAGTCAATCACGACATTTAAACCTGACTCGTTCAGCTTCATAGCGAATTCTGTTCTTTTTGAATGAGGCTTATCTAAGGCTTTTTGATAATACTGACGCCAAATCTCTGAATGATCATCCATTGCATAACTCCAGCAGTTCGGTCAGGTTTTTAACCTCAACGATAGGTAAGTTTGTATCTGCGATGGTCCCTTCAGTGTTGAGCCAAACAGCCTGCAGGCCTGCCTCAAGTGCAGGGTAGATATCTTTCTCTAGGGTATCGCCAATCATGGTGCTCTCTTTTGGCTTTATCCCGAGTTGCGAGATGATCGCAGGATAGAAGCCCGGCTCGTATTTAGATAAACCAATACTCGCCTTACAGAAGTAACCATCAATGTATTGCGACAGGCCAACTCGCTCAAACGCCCAGATGATGTCAGTTTTGCTTGAATCGGCCGCATTAGTCGCGATGTAGATGTTGTGATGCTTGGACAATTCAGCGAGTAAAGCTTGTGCTCCACTCACTTCTTGTACGATTTCCCAGTCACACATTTTCCCTTGTGCGTCTGGGAAATCGATCATTAAGGTGTTGCCCCAATCAAATAAGACTGTTTTGGTCAGCTTGGTTGCAGCCGTTGATCTTATGCCTTTGCTCATCATGCCTCCTGCATTGATGATGTTTCGAATGTTTTACCGTACTTATAAGAATTTCTCGATAAGAATCTCATCAAAGTACTGATCACCTATCTTGGCGTGCTTCTTTGCGATTCCGACAGTTTCAAAGCCCTGTTTGAGGTAAACCGCCAATGCTCGTTCATTGTCCGCTCTAACGTAAGCAAAAAGCTTTTCGTAGCCTTTGGCTTTTGCGATTTCGAATGTATGTTCAAATAAATGCTTTGCGACACCTTGCCCACGGCTGTTTGCGTAAACATAAGTCCCAATAATACCGACATGATCAAAGGCTTTCGTATAAGAGGCAAACGGTTCTACGTTTTGAAAACCAAGCAATTGATTAGTCGTTTGATTAACAGCAACACTGAACACGCCACGTTCGGGAAACGACTCAATAAAACCTTTCTCTTCATCCAACGTAAACGTCTGATCTAAGATGGTATAACGCCCTTCGATGATGATTGGGTTTAATACATCGATAATACCCTGAGCATCATCTACTGTAACTTGTCTGATTGTTAAGCTCATACTTTCTCTACCTTTTTTTTCCTTGGGCAGATTCTAGCTCTATATGCCACCTTTTTGATAGGACAGAATGTTATCAAAAGCGATATCAAAGTAGAGTTCGTAACTATTTTGTTCAACGTAGCCCAAATGCGGCGTTGCAGTCACATTTGGTAGAGATAGCAGAGGTTCGTTATCTGGTGTCGCAGGTTCAATATCAAACACATCTATTGCTGCTCTTTTGCTTGGTACCTTAGTGAGTTCGTTAAGCAAGGCTTCTGGTTCGACTAACTCCGCTCGGCTGATATTCACGAATAGCGAGTCAGGTTTCATTACGCTGAGGTCACTGGCAGTAACACAGCCTTTAGTGACACTGTTTAAACGAAGGTGTAATGAGAGTACGTCAACACTCTCGAAAAATGCCTGCTTGGTTGCTGCCACCTCAAAACCATCGGCATGTGCTTGGTCTCGCGAATTCTGGCTACCCCACACCATGACATCCATCCCGAACGCTTTGGCGTATTGCGCGATGCAGCGCCCGATTTTTCCATAGCCCCAAATGCCAAGCTTTAAGCCCCTCAGCGTTCTGCCTAAACCAAGTACGCCTGAATCTTGCCATTGGTTATGTTTAAGGTTTGAAGCGTAAGTAGGAATGTGACGAGATGCCGCCATAATCAATGCCCAACAGAGCTCAGAGGGCGCGACAGGTGAACCTCGTCCTTCTAGCACTTTCACACCGAAACGTTCACACAGTTGTTGATCGATGTGATTACTGACTTTTCCGGTTTGGCTGATCACTTTTAGATTTGGCAGTTTAGATAGCAGCGACTCCGTGATTTCGGTACGCTCGCGAATGAGCACAAGCGCCTCAAAGTCGTACAGCTTCAACACTAGTTCATTTTCTGGATAGGTCTCGGTGAACACGGTGACGTCATGTTGTTCTAACTTACGATAACACTCGAGGCTTTTTACTGCATTTTGATAATCATCCAATATCGCAATTTTCACTACACACTCCTTGTTCAATTGCTTTGCCGTTTTTGAGCTTTTAATGCCACGGGTCAAGATTCATTTAACTTGTGACACTCTGTATAGATCAAACCAATTATTGATGGACGACTTTGAAACGCTCAAGCACCAACATCATGTCTTCACTTGGTGTGATCTTTAATTCTTCACACTCACGAGAAAAAAAGTTCCAGTGGGCTTCTCGCCACCATTCCAACGTTTTGTCACCCTCGCCTTCAGCGGCAGCAAACTCAGCCGTCACCTGGTTATATCGGCACAATGACACCGAGGTAAGTTCAACAATACAGACAGGCTCACCGTGCCAATCAGTGACCACCTGTAAATGTCCAACAACGGGCATGGTTTCGCCTTCATGGCTATACCAATATTCCATGCTGCATGAGGCTTGTTTTTCACCTTTCAGTATCAGCTGCGCGCATAGATTGGCGTTGTATTCATCCGCACAGTAATAGTCGGCACTGAATGAGGTGTATTGTTTGGCAACTTCAGCCGGCAGTGAATTGAGATAACTATCTAGATAGGCTTTGCTTCTTTCTTCCATGATGTGTCCATTTTCAATATTCGCTTCAGCCAGAAGCGCTACATATTGAGCAACTGACTGCATTGCGCGTAACCTATCAAGGAGTACAAACGGTGTAAACCAAGTAATAATGAAAGTGTGTTGAGATAGTAGATTTAATGCGAGATTGTTAGACCAAAAAAAGAGCTAAAAACACCTTCAGGCAGTGCTTTTAACTCTTTGTATTTTGTTTTGGATTAACCAATTAACGGTTTAAGAAGTCTACCGCTTTATCTGGGAAGTCGGTAAACACACCGTCGACTTTCACTTGGTTATAAAACACATCCAACATCCCATCGAAGTTATCGACATAACCTGGAATTCGGCCTGGATCAACTCGGAATGTGTATGGGTGAACATCTAAGCCTGCGTCTTTCGCTGATTTCATCAACGGCTTTATGATGATGTTGTCTTTGGTTGATGCATCGTCCACCAGCATAGGTTTCCAAGGGCCAATACCGTCAGCATAAGTCGCCACTTTTGCCATACCGCCTTTCTCGAACATCCAATCGTAACTATAAGGCGTTGCTACATCGCCTTTGTAAGTCATGGTTTCATTCCAGTCCGTATAAGCCATTAGCTGAACCAGCTTGAGGTCCATTTCCATCGCAGGCATGAGTTCGTCGTTTATACGTTTTAGTTCGTTCGCATCGAAACACTGCAAGTAGACCTTGTCGTCTTTAGATAGGTAACCATATTGATGCAAGGTAGCCAGTACCGCTTTAGAAATGTCTTTCCCTTCATGACGGTGGAACCAAGGTGCTTTGATTTCTGGGTAGATACCAACGTCATAACCAAGGGTCTTATTCAAGCCTTGGATCATTTCGATTTCTTCTGCAAACGTTGGTACTCGGAAATCAGACTGCCACATTGGGAAGCGTGTTGGGTAACCTGCGACTTTGTTCCCTTGCTCATCGAGCTTAAAGCCTTCTGTCACTCTTAATGATTTAATCTCAGCGAGCGTAAAGTCTATCGCGTAGTAGCGCCCATCTTCACGCGCACGGTCAGGAAAGCGCTCAGCAACATCGGTAACGCGATCTAGATAATGATCGTGAAGTACGACAAGTTGGTCGTCTTTGGTCATCACAACATCTTGTTCGATGTAGTCCGGCTTCATTGCATAAGCAAGAGCCTTAGCAGGCAGAGTGTGTTCAGGTAAATAACCCGATGCGCCTCGGTGAGCAATAACCAAAGGATCGGCAAAGGCGTTAGCCGATAAGCTTAGAGCCAATAGAGTCAGGGACAGTGACGTTGTTTTCATTGTTCTATTCCTTGATATAATAGAGGCAGGTTGTCCCTGCCTCGTTTAATTATTGGTATGATGCTATTGAGTTAAAGAATGATTAAGCTATTGCCTCTTTCTCTCGCTCAAGGCTTTTCTCTTTATGGTGCTTACGCTCACCGACAAACGCGTACAGCAGACAGATGATTGAAGCAACACAAGCACCCACCAAGATAGTGAAACCACCATCCCATCCGTAATGGTCAACCATGAAGCCAAGCACTGCGTTTGCTGCAACTGCGCCACCTAAGTAACCAAATAGACCTGTTAGACCTGCCGCTGTACCCGCAGCTTTCTTAGGTGCAAGTTCAAGTGCGTATAGACCAATTAGCATTACTGGGCCATAGATTAGGAAACCAATCGCAATCAGTGCCAGCATATCAATAGTTGGGTTACCTGCCGGGTTAAACCAGTAAACTAGAACGGCGATAGTCACCAATACCATGAACAAGATACCTGCTGGAGCACGGCGGCCCTTGAATAGCTTATCTGAAATCCAACCACACAATAGCGTGCCAGGGATACCTGCCCACTCATACAAGAAGTAAGCCCAAGAAGATTTATCTACAGAGAAGTCTTTCGCTTCTTTTAGGTAAACAGGAGCCCAGTCCAGTACGCCATAACGAATTAGGTAAACGAACGCGTTTGCAATTGCGATAGACCACAACAGTTTGTTATTGAATACGTACTTAAAGAAGATCTCTTTCGCTGTCATCTCAGTTTCGTGAGATTTGTCGTAGTCATCTGGGTAGTCGTTTTTGTGCTCTTCAATCGGCGGTAGACCACAAGATTGAGGGGTATCTCTTACTGTGAACCAAATGAAAATAGCAACGAGAGTGGCAAAAAATGCAGGAACATAAAAAGCGGTTCGCCAATCGTCGTTAAAAGCCCACAGACCCAATAAGAACATTGGACCAATCAAGCCACCACCCACGTTGTGAGCCACGTTCCATACCGACACGATCTCACCACGCTCTTTACGTGACCACCAGTGCACCATGGTTCGCCCACACGCTGGCCAACCCATACCTTGGAACCAACCGTTTAAGAATAGAAGAATAAACATTGCGGTGATGCTGCCGGTTGCCCAAGGCATGAAACCAAAGCAGAACATAACCAGTGCCGACATTAACAAGCCACCACTGAGGAAATAACGAGGGTTAGAACGGTCAGAAACGCTACCCATTAAGAATTTAGATAAACCGTAAGCAATAGATACGGCTGCTAATGCCACACCCAGCTCACCACGGCTGAAACCCTGTTCAATCAAGTAAGGCATTGCCAAACTGAAGTTTTTACGGACTAGGTAGTAACCCGCATAGCCAACAAAAATACCGATGAACAGTTGCCATCGTAATCGTGTGTAAGTGCTATCGATCTTATCTGATGACAAGCGATCGATATGCGCCATAGGTTTGAATATTCCAAACATAGGAACCTCATATTATTGGGCGAAGGAAATATAAAATGCTCGAACGAAAAAATATACGCTCATTCGAAAACAGGAGGGATTGTATGTGCTTCAGGGATAATTTCTGTGATGTATATAGCTATTAACAATAAAATTGTTTAAATACAGCAAATTAGTTTCATTTAATTAGATCACGCTTCATATTTTTGACGATTCGTTTACTATTAAACCAATTGTAAATCGAGCAAGCACTAGCCAGAAGTGAGCAATCGAGCGTTAAGCAAGCACAGTACGTCGTATTATTGTCCTTGCGGCATATTGAATACTGCGTTTTACGATGGCGACAAGACAACTTTCTATTTCTCGAAAGCATATTTAGGACGGTACAAAGACAAAAAGGGCCTAGATTTCTCTAGACCCTTCTATAAACAGTATTCCGCAGCTGATTTCAGCTACAACCATCTATTATTCTTCGATGTAGTAAGCTTCTACAGTGCCTTTAAGAGTAATAAGCATTGGCTGACCGAAGCGATCAAGTGCTTTAGGAGAAGGAATCTTCACCCAACCTTCGCTGATGCAGTATTCTTCAACATCAGTACGCTCTTTACCATTTAGACGGATACCGATTGGGTATTCGAAACACTCAGCCACGTGGTGTGGGCTGCGTGGGTTGCCTGCAAGATGATCTGGTAAAGCTGGTCTTGAATTAGTATCGCTCATGTTCATTACCTGTATGTACGTAAATAAAAAAAGTGCGTCATTCTAGTCAATATAGGCTTTGTGCTCAACAACTGCCGTAATAAATCGTATTGATAGCTTTAATCAGCGTCTAGTTGTTTGATTTATTGGCGATATTTGCCCTATTTCTTACATAAAACTAAACACTTTTAACATCTTAAGCCGATACCTTCACTCAAAAAGAAACGCACATCACATGATGGTCTGGGTCGGTATCAATATTGACGCTCGACCAACCGAGAGATAGGTACAAGGACGGTATATTGGTATAGGCGTAAAGCTTAGACGCAGAGTGTTCTGCGGTTTTAGATTGGTAGAAGGCTGGCATTTGTTCAACCGCTCGCTTAATCAATTCACTCGCAATGCCTTGGCCTCGCCATTTCTCATCAACATAAACAGCGTTAATCCAGACGACATCCCTTACTTGATGAGGTTCTTGAAAATGGGAGTACGCTAAACCACCGATAACAACATTTTCGCGAATGACCACAATAACTGGCGGAAGATGAGCATTGGTTGGGACCGATTGTTCCGGATAGGCTGATTTAAACTCAAAGTCCGCCCATTCACTTTGAAAAAGACGTTCGAGATCTTGCCAATGTGGAGAGTGCTGGACACATTGTCTAAAAACGACTTTTTGCATTTAAACTTCCTTTTTCAATACGAACGATATAAATGAGATCCACTGAGTGAAACAACTCACTCAAAATCAGTATTACGCTACTCTTTTTCCTCATAATGATCATAGTCTGCGTCTTGATTAATCTCTTCTCCACAACCTAAGCATTCCGCTTGTAAATCCGTGGGCATCGCAATAATCAAACCACAGTGTGGGCATAAATCACCTTGTTGATACATATAGCTTCCCTTCTACTTTACCCAGTCTATTTTACCCACTTTTGATTAGGGTACGTTTGCTTGCTCTCTTCCAACCAATCGTGAATCACTTGGCGAGCTGCCTCAGTCGGTGGCGCGTTTCTTTTTCCACAGATTTGGTCAATCTCAAACGGAAACGCTTTATTTGGAACACGACGTAAACCTATGGTTAGGCGCTGAGGTTTCATCATTCGAAACACCACATAGCGGTCACTCATAATGCGATTATGATACACGCCAATACAGTGCTTTTGTTCGATGCCCTCTTTCTCAAGATCAAAGTAATCCGTAATTGGGTGAATGTTTTCATTCCCAAGCAAAGGGACCGGATAAGGGATATCCATGTCCATAGGGCGACTGCCTTCTAAACGTCGCATTTGACGCTGCTCAGTCCAACGGTCGTGGAGTTGTTCGAACATTGCGAACGAGTTCTGACTGGTTATTGAACGTAAAGGATCATCAATTTCTAAATCCTGCCCTAACAATATCGCATCTTGGAACATGGCCATCTTCGACGGAGAGTTGAGTCTACCCTCTTCAACCATTGCAATGCCCAATCGACTGCCAGTTAAAAATGGGTGTACCTGGTCCAAACGCAGTGCCGTGTAGCCAACCTTCGAGTAGTGCTTAAATTTAAGAACACCTCTTTGCAGGGGCTCTAGAATTCGCACGATATGGTCGAGTTCATCGCCAACGTTGTAGTTCAGCTCAAGCTTATCGATAAATTTTAGCGTCGCTTTGCTGCTGTCTAAACCAAGCTTAGCCAGGATCTTCTTTTGCCCTAAACGACTCAGCTCCAGAGCTTTCTGGTTATCAACACTGTATTTCATGCAAATCAGCGCCAAGATCACTGGCCGTAATTCCAACAGTTGTGCCGCTTCATAAGTGTTCGCCGCCAACCACAACATTTGGTACTGGTATTCTGGAAAGTTGTCTGTGATTTCACGGTAACGTGCAGGCAGAGTTTCTAACCATTGCCCGTTAACATCAAATTGCTCTATGAGATTAAGGCTTAACCCAATACCACCATCGAGTGGACGTCGTCCGTCTTCAAACACATGGAAGCCAACCAATTTTTGTGACCAATCACGAATCTCGATATCGTAATCAAAGCCAAGTGTTCGGGTGGGAATGGTGAGTAATGCTGTCATTGATGCCTCTTCATTGGTGGCGCATTGATCTTTCAAGCCTATATAACAGCATAAGCTAGCGCCTCATCCACTATATCAACCTTTTGTAAATTTCTTATCAATCAAAGCGCTATATACAGGATAGCCTTTATAAGATCTTTGAATGATGATTTTCCTTAATATGAGACCTCTTCGATATCATTTGCGCCAACAAAAACTATGCTTGTTACATAACCCACAACAAAAGGCTTAAATTATGGAATACCGGCATATTCTAGTCGCCGTTGAATTGTCTGACGACACCAAAGTACTGATTGATAGAGCGACTTTCTTCGCGGATAAACTCGATGCGGGTATTTCGTTTGTCTACATCGATGGTACGCATGGAGAAATCTACCCCGAGCTAGTTGATATTCAAGCAAATGACGGGGATTTACCCATCAATCAAGATGCCGTTAACCACTTGAAGGAGTTCGAGGTTCACGCAAAGCACCCTATTAAGCATATTTTTGTAGGTACGGGCGATTTGAACGATAAGCTCAAGAACACGATCTCAGAAAATAACGTTGACCTATTAATGTGCGGCCATCACCATGATTTTTGGCATAAGCTTATCTCCCACTCGAAACAGATAATCGACACCTCTCCGATTGATATCTTGGTCGTTCCGATGGAATAGCAGCTTTCTGTTAAACGGTTAAAACGTTCATCATTGCCAACCTCTATCGGTATTATTGGTTGGCATATTTCGGTTGGCCGAATACCCTTCTGTACTCGTCCCTTTTTCTCTGGCTACGCACTACCGATTTCCCTACATCATTTGTGATCTTGTTAGCGTATCAACTCGTAAGCGTCTAATAATTAACAATTCACGAGTGTAATCATGAAAAAGATTGGTCTCTATCTTTTTACAAATGACTTAAGAATAAACGACAACACACTACTGCACCGGGCGTCTCAGCTCGTCGATGAGCTACTATGCGTCGCGGTCGAACCAAGGCTTTCTACCTACTCTGTTCGACTTTCACAAGAACAGGAAAACGGGGCGCATCGTCACCTCTTCATTAAGCAAGCTATAGATGATTTAGCCTTGAGTTTGGCGCGTCTTGGACAACGCCTTTTTGTGTTAGAGCGAAATACGAGTGAGGACTTAGTTCAACTCGTCAAATCTCAGCAAGTGACACACTTTTTTGCCAGTTCGCATTGTGCCCATGACGAGCGACAGTTAGTAATTGATACGCTAACGCAGTGCCCTGGTTTATTCATCTCTCAACAACATCACACGACTTTGTTTGAGAGTGATGCGTTCCCCTTCGAACTTACTAAGCTACCTCGTTCGTTCACTAAGTTCCGTCTTCAAGTTGAATATTTAGAGATTGAGATAGAAGAGAGTGTAATAACTTCCCTTCCACCAGCGCCACAAACCGCTACCGAGTGTTATAGAAAGCCGATACTTGAATCGGAAGCCTCAGATGCAGGTGATTACGTAGGCGGCGAAACGGCAGGGTTAATCCACTTAGAAAACTACTTTTCAAATGACTATGCTGGTACCTACAAACAGACTCGAAACGCATTAGATGGCATCGAAAACTCTACTAAGTTTTCGCCATGGCTAGCATTAGGGTGTGTATCGCCAAAAACTATTTACCGTCACTTAAAGCACTTCGAAGCGCATCGTGGCGCGAACGATTCTACCTACTGGATTTATTTTGAGTTGTTGTGGCGTGAGTATTTCTACTGGAAGTGTTTAACGCTGGGGACATCGCTGTTTGGTCGAGAATCTAGTGATCTGCCAAATGAACATTCGCTCGACACCACTTCGGGATCAAGCTTCGTCAAGTGGAAAAGCGGCAACACCAACTACCCAATTGTTGATGCCTGCATGCGCCAGCTTAACGCAACGGGTTATATGTCTAACAGAGGCAGACAGCTGGTCGCGAGCTGCTTGATTCATGAGCTCGGTATTGATTGGCGCCACGGCGCCGCCTACTTCGAAAGCCAACTCATTGATTACGATGTCGCGTCGAATTGGGGTAATTGGGCTTATATCGCCGGAGCTTTAAATTCACAGGCTGCGCAAAACGCCAACAAACAAAATGCAGCCAATCAATCACAATCTAAATCCCGTCATTTCGATCTTGTTAAGCAGACAGAAATGTATGACCCAGAGCACGCCTTTATCAACAAGTGGCACCGGGAAGACGAGACATCAGCGTCAATTCGATATCAGGACGTAATATGAAATACAAAACTGTACGCCTAATTTTAGGTGACCAGCTCAATATAGAGCACTCTTGGTTTGATCATGTTAGTGATGACGTAATCTACATCATCGCCGAACTTAAGCAGGAAACCGACTATGTTGCCTCGCACATCCAAAAAGTGGCGGCGTTCTTTTCTGCAATGGGTTATTTCGCTGAAGAACTAACACAACGTGGGCACCAAGTGTTGCATTTAACCTTGGATGATACGGCACAGTTTAAAGATCTCGATGCCGTTCTTCAGCACTACACAAACGAGTTTAACGCCGAGAAATTTGAATACCAGAGACCAGACGAATATCGTCTATTAGAACAACTTAACAAGCTCAAATTACCTAACACTGTCAAAGGGAGCTGCGACTCCGAGCACTTCATGTTTCCTTTTTCCGAAATCGAGGAACAGTTCCCGAAGGATAAACACATCATGATGGAGCACTTCTATCGTCGAATGAGGAAGCGTTTCGACATTCTCTTAGACGACGGAAAGCCAGTCGGCGGTAAATGGAACTATGATGCAAACAACCGTAAGAAACTCAAGAAACAGGACATCGAAAACCTGCCACAACCCTTGATGTTTGCCAACGATATCTCATCCATCCTAGAGCGCATCGAACGACATCAAGTAGTAACTATAGGGCAAGTTAGCGACCAATTGCTTTGGCCTGTGAATCGAGCGCAAAGTTTGTCTTTGCTCGCTCACTTCTGCCAAGTTTGTCTGCCGCTATTTGGCCACTTTCAAGACGCAATGACCGTGGAACACGACTCAAAATGGAGCTTGTATCACAGCCGACTCTCGTTCTCGTTAAACAGCAAGCTTCTTAGCCCTAGCGAAGTTATTGATGCAGCTCTTTCAGCTTATCACGCATCCTCTAAGCAAGGTGCGCCCTCTATCGATATAGCACAGGTCGAAGGGTTTATTCGTCAGATATTGGGTTGGCGTGAATACATACGGGCGGTGTATTGGGCGAACATGCCGGCTTACGCTACCAAGAACCACTACTCAGCAGACCGAGCGTTGCCGCATTACTTTTGGGATGGCCACACTAAGATGAATTGCATGAAGCACGCGATTGATCAGTCTCTAGAGTATGCTTATGCCCACCATATTCAAAGGCTCATGGTAACGGGCAACTTTTGCTTAATCACAGGCATTGCACCAGACCAAGTCGACAGTTGGTACCTCGGCATTTACGTTGATGCAATTGAATGGGTTGAAATGCCAAATACGCGAGGTATGGCACTGTTTGCGGATGGCGGGATCATAGGAACCAAACCATACTCTGCCAGCGGTTCGTACATTAATCGCATGAGTGACTACTGCAAAGGCTGTCATTACAAGATTAAAGAGCGCACTGGTGAAAGTTCATGCCCGTTCAACAGTTTGTATTGGCGCTTTATGGATCAACACCGCGATGCCTTAAACCGAAACCCTCGCATGGGAATGCTTTATCGTTCTTGGGACAACATGGATGAACAAGAACAGCAAGCGATACTAGATACCGCAGAACAACGACTAACTAATTTGGAGAACTTATAATGGTGGAGCAACTCAGATTACATATATTGGTTATTGGTGGTAGTGGCGGCATTGGCCTCGCCGTAGTTAAACACCTACTCTCTGAGCTGTCTCGCTTTGATTTTCTCGATATTCGTGTTGCAGCGACTTACCATTCTAAAAAGCCTGAGGTTGATGACAAACGCCTGACTTGGCACCAGGTTGACGTGACTCAAGAATCCGATATTGCCTCATTACGATCTCAATTTGAACAACTCGATTGGCTGATTAACTGCGTTGGGATGTTACATACGCCAGAACTTGGGCCTGAAAAGAATCTTTCGTCCATCGACCCAGAGTTCTTCCTCAAAAACATGTCTGTGAATACCCTACCAAGCTTGTTGCTCGCTAAGCATTTTACTCCTCTTCTCAAAGCAAGCGACAACCCCAAGTTTGCGGTGGTTTCCGCCAAGGTTGGCAGTATTACAGATAATCGATTAGGTGGCTGGTATAGCTATCGTTCATCAAAAGCAGCCCTCAACATGTTCATTAAAACCATGTCGATTGAATGGGGTCGCACCATTAAGAAAGGCACCATATTAGCGCTGCACCCAGGGACGACCGATACTGCGTTGTCGAAACCCTTTCAAGCAAATGTACCGGAAGGTAAGCTATTTGATTCGGCTTACGTGGCACATCAACTCGTCGACATTATTCGCACCGCCACACCAGAGCAAAGCGGACATTTTTACGCGTATAACGGGGAACAGTTACCTTGGTAAAGTAGAAGTACAAGTTTGGGAATATCAGAACATCACTGAGATTCCCTATCACGCTCAATGGTATGGACTCCCCACCTCAACTGACAGCGTCAGCTAAAGTTACAGGTGC
>NZ_JAEFCE010000077.1:0-20526 GCF_016406055.1 Vibrio sp. IB15 | reverse complement strand
GCACGCTGGGTTCTAAGGGAGACGGCACTTGGTAACAAGTGTCGTCCACCCGACAGAAATGAGTTGGTTAAGTCACCAGCACGGGAGAGGCTTTTATTTAAATCACTATTGACCCGTCTACAACTTCACACTTTATAGTGCCTATATTGATTGAGAGGGGCGCTTTCTGTGTTCCCTCTAAAGTAAGTAGAGAGACACTATGAAACGTTTAATTCTAAACATCACATTCTTGGTATTCATGGCGCTTGGTAGCATGAATGCCATGGCTCACGATTCAATGGTTAAGTATGGTCTTGCGATATCTCACGATGGTGAGCAAATTGCGTATGGCAAAAGTGGGAGCGGGGATACGGCGCTGATCTTCATTCACGGTTGGAGCTTAGACAGCAGGCTTTGGCAAAACCAAGTGAGTGAGTTTTCAAAGCAGCACCAAGTGATCACTGTGGACTTAGCAGGGCATGGTAACTCGTCGTTCAACCGCGAAGAGTACACCATGATTGCGTTCGCTGAAGACATCAAAGCCGTAGTCGACAAAGAACAACTCGAATCTGTCATCTTAGTCGGCCATTCCATGGCAGGTGGTGTGATTGCAGAAGCCGCTAAACTGATGCCGAAAAGAGTGAAGGGCATTATTGGTGTCGATACATCGCAAAACGTCGCACTAGCGGTTTCACAAAGCGACTTAGATGCAATGACTAAACCGTTTGAAGCAGACTTCCAAGCGGGTATTACTATGTTCGTGAAAGACTCGCTACCAAAAGACGTAGAAGCAGATTTACTTTACTGGGTAACGCAAGACATGGCATCAGCACCGCCAACTATCGCGATAAACCAGTTCCGTCATTATTTAGGTCAATACGTGACAGGCGAAGCCCACCGTGTGTATGAGAGCGTGAACGTGCCAGTGATATTGGTTAACGCTCGCCTATGGCCAACGGATTCAGAAGCGAACAAGAAACACATTAAGGATTACAGTATTTACTACATTGAAGACTCAGGCCACTTCCCAATGCTAGAGCAACCTGAGCAGTTCAACGCAACGTTGATGAAAGCGGTGAAATCAGTGGAGTAGGGCGGTTGTAATTGTTCGATAGATAAAACTAAGGCCGCGCGTGTGCGAGGCCTTTTTTGTGTTCTATAGGGCAAACAAAACAAAGTGGCAGATACATGTCAGATTCGACTTACAATCCCCCTCCTAACCTCCCCTTGGTTTACATTTCCAATCTCTTGTTGATAGCGGAAAAGGGGAGGAACTGTATACCTATCGCTACGTGTGCTGAGATACATTGAGCGACAAAGAATGTTCTCCCCCTCGATCGTATATCTAAAGAGACCGGTGAACTCCATTTGAGGGGGAGCTAGAGGCGGAGGTTTTGGTTTAATAGAGCTGGTCAGACACTACCTTGATGAAAGCGGTCAAGTCAGTGAAGTAGGGTGGTTGTAATCATTCTATAGATAAAACTAAGGCCTCGCGTGTGCGAGGCCTTTTTGTTTTTTGGGGGACCTTAACCTGAAAAGGTTATATGGTCGCATCTGTCTTAAACAGTAATACCTTGTTATCCGAGTAGCGGTAAAGATATGGGTAAGGCGATGTATTCATTGCCTCTACATCGGCCTTGAATTTTTCAGGGTTAGTTTCATATGTTTTCTGTTTGGTTGAATCCATCCAGCCAAAATAAGGTACGTAGCGATAGAAGCGGCTTTGGTCTTCATATGTCGCCATCATTTCATCGGAAATAGAATACACAAGGTAACGTTTTGCCTTTGGCACGCCCTCAATGAAATCAATCTCACCCTCTACAATCTTCTTGAAGTAGTCTGGCCTACGTTTCGAAAGAAAGCAGTGGTCTAATTCATCTTCAACAAAAGTGGTATCAGGCGTAAATTCATCAGATTGTCTAAACTCGGCACATTCTGGTTTGGTAATATCCATTGCGCTGACACTTGTGTTTCGAACATTGAGAAAATCTTGCTCAAACTCAAAAATTTCCGCATTCGGATATTTTTGCTTCATCATTTGTTTTAAGTGATCCAAATCTTCGCGATAAATTGAGTCGTACGTGACATCATCGGCAATAGGTTCAATAGCAATATTGTGCTGACGTTTGAAGGCGTAAGGAATTTTATCTGTTGCTTGAGTGCCAAAAAAGAACGTTGCTATATTAAGGTTTGAGGCCAGATTGCCAATTAACATGGCTGCGGTTGCGGCGGTGCTGACCGTGTTTTTGATTGCTACTTTATCGTAGTAGTCCTTCGCCAGAACATCGACATTACCCAACTTAGTCGGTTCACGCTCTGTGTAAACATACATGATTTGCATTGCTTGGCTGTACTGCTCGTAATTGTCATGCTGATAAATATCGAGATCTGAAGCCTGTTCAGTGTTGTCTACCATTGCTTCTCTATCGTGTCTCACCGTACAACCAGAGAGTAATAATGCAGCCACTGATGCTGCGAGTATCGTTTTATTCATTTTCTAGAACCACTAACTATATAAATAAGGTAATTGTTTGATTTTTAACATTTGTTTTAGTTATTGAATGTTAAAGAATTCTATTAAAAATAGATACTTATCAAGCAGTATAAATGTGACTTGGTACGTTGTTATTGGAAACTGAACAATGTCTAAAGCGAATGCTATTGGATATACCATTGGAGAACTTACTACTTCTCAAGAGGGTTGCGGTAACTTCTTTATTTCGTGTGCTGCTTTGTATGTATCTGACCGAATGCGAAGCTTTTGATCTACTTGCTACAAAAAGGCGTAACACGGACTAATGAGCGAACAAGAAACACATCAAGGATTACAGGATTTACTGCATTGAAGACTCAGGCCACTTCCCAATGCTAGAACAACCAAAGCAGTTCAACGCAACCTTGATGAAAGCGGTGAAGTCAGTGAAGTAGGGTGGTTGTAATCACTCTATAGATAAAACCAAGGCCTCGCGATTGCGGAGCCTTGTTAGATTTGTTCAACATAACGCTGGTCAAAGTGATCAGGAATTTTTGTATTCGCAATAGTTAAGCTTTTTTGAAAGCGACTCTAGGCTAAGTGTTGCCAATGTGTCTTTAAAAGGCGAATTATGTAAGGCAGTCGTGAGGATGTCGCGCTCTTCTGCTGAAAGCAAATTAGCATGCCTGAATAAGACATAATCTAATGCGATATGTAGGTACAATGTTGAGAAGTCAGGTTTGAGCAAATCATCATTGCTTTTCAACTGCCCGATAAGTCCTTTAACGCTTCTTTCAATACCTTCCTTTCCCCTAATCGTTAGCTCGTTTTGCTCAGCTTCGAAGCGGCTCAATGCAGCGCATCGAAATGCTACTTCCATCAACGTTTTACTTACTCCCAATAATGACATGCGTTGAGTGTCGCTAGCCTTGGTCGCTGCTAGCTTTTCTGTTGGGTATGCTTGCATGAGGAACTCGCAGATCGTTAAGCTCTCGGTCAGTGCAACCCCATCACTGGTTTCTAGAACCGGAATGGTACTAAATGGATTAACTGCGACTAATGTGCTCGGTGTTTGCCACGGGTCGACCCATTCAAGAACCATTGGAGCATCACACAAATAGGCCGTTGCCAGCACTGCCCTGGAGAATGGCGAGGTGTCGTTTAAATACAGTTTCATGAGCGATTCCTTTGCTAAGAACTTGTTTGAGCAGTGTTTAATGTCTGCTGTTTGGTTGATGTAAATGCGATGCAGAGTATCGACAAAATCAGTGCACTCGCGCTGATCATAAATAACAGGTTATAACTGGTGAGTTGAGGGGCGTAGTGAGCCATAACGAAGCCGACGATTCCTTGCGATATAGCAAACGCCATTGTCATTGCTCCCCAAGATTTCGTATGGAGTTGTGTCCCAACGATTTCTAGGGTGTAGGTTGATACCAGTGTTACGGTGCCCGGCGTAAACATACCGACCAACAAAGATGAAGCAAAAAGTGCTGTTTCACTGTTGCTTAAGAGTGGAAGAGCAACCCCAGCAGCTTTGCAAGTAAACGCCGCTAATAGTGCTTTTTTAAGTCCAAACTTATCACCTAATATACCGGTTACTATTGGTCCAATCGCAGCACCTATACCAAAAACAGCCCAATAAAACCCACCGCTCGCAAAACTCATTTTTAGCTCTCGAACAATATAGTCGACCCAAAAAAGAGTATGAGGCAGATAGCCAATAGCGTTGAAGGTATAGGCTAACAGTACACAGCTAACACTGATACGCTCATTCTTAGATAAGGCATCAAACGTCGATGGACTTTTATCACAATGGTTTGGCGTAACCTCAAGAGACCAAGCGTTCCACGTTAGGACAGTTGCAACGAAAGCGATCGCTCCCATACCTAACCATGCACTCTCAACGCTTTGGTAGATAAGTAAAGGTATGATGGTTCCTGAAATCATCGCACCAATACCGATGCCTGAAAACACGACGCCACTGATTCTTGCTTTCATTTCTTGAGGGTGAAGGCTGGTGATCACAGGGGGAGCGAGTACCATGAGTATCGCACCGGATACACCAGCAATAGTTCTAAGTGTTAAAAACCATTCAAAGGGGGCAGACTTTAAGGCACAACCCAGATAACTAAAGCTACTTAGCAATAAAGAGACACGTATGAGTGTGCCTGTTGAATAATATCTTTGTAAAAAGCTCGAAGCAGGTGCTCCGAAAATATAGCCAAGCAGTGTTGCTGCGCCGAGTATGGAGGCATCTTCGCTTGAGAACCACCCACTTTGAATGAGCACAGGCATTAATGCTATGTAGGCAAAGCGGCCAATACCATTCCCAACTAGTGTTGCTGCGAGCCCAGCGAAGGTGCTGCGGTTTAATAGCTTTACGTGCTGCATATCTCATACCGTTGGTTTGCGTTAGTAACATTACGCTAACATTTAAGGCTGAGCTATCTAAGCTGAGTTTTTACTCTAATGCTTAAGGTTTGATGACAACTTACATTTTTTGTAAGTGTCAGATTGGTCATTTACATCTCCAATCTGTTGTTGATAGTGGGAAAGGGGAGGAACTGAATACCGATCGTTATGCGAGCTGATATACATTCAGCGACAAAGAATTTTCTCCCCCTCGATCGTATACCTCAAGAGAACGACTGACTTGATTGGAGGGGGAGCTAGAGGGGAGGTTGTTTATGCAGGTTTAGTTTTGACGGCTTCACGACAGCTTAGGAAATAAAGCGAAGAGACTAAGAGGACCGCGCCACATAATATCCAACTTGTGGATATACTGTAATGCTCGGAAATGACTCCAAAAGCTAAAGAAGCAAGCACTCCACCAGCGGTAACGGCGAAAGAGCTGATGGACAATATGGTTGAGCGCATCTCATTTGGAGTGCTGTCATTAAGTAATACCTGCTCAGAATTGTTGCCTATTGTGAAAAGAAAGAAAAACGTTAAATACAGTAGAGCAAAGCTCATGGTGTTATGGGTGTTCGCAAGTAAGATCAGCGACAGGCCGGCAAGTGCCCGGGTGACAAACATTAAAGCCTTGTGAGAACCGCCAAACACTTTGAGTAGTGGGACGGACACGATTGACGATAAAGCGGCCATCAAGAAGTACAGTGCCGATATGATGCCAAACAGGGTTAAGTCTTTGGAATGAATTCCCATTAGTTCAGATAGGTAGGGTTGCCAGAGATTTTCTACAGCGCTCATTGCTGCGCCAAAGATAAGTGTTGCCTGAATCACTAATCTTAACGTCCAATGGTTTAAAGAGAAAGTAAGCGCCTTGATACTGGTTTGTACCGCGGTGGTGACAGTGTTTTTGTGGTGTTCTTTGATGCTTCTCTGCTCATGAGGAAGTAATAGCCATGTTAGCCACAGCAGGGCAAGACTCGATACGCTGGCGGTGAAAACATTGATGTCATACTCGTCAAATGATTCAAAATATGAACTCATGATACTGTTAGGTAGAAATCCGCCGATAAGGGCTCCGCTCGCTAGCCCAGAAGTCACGCACACATTAACTTTTGCAATTGCAGTATGATACGAGCCTGCTCCAGCGCTATCATTAAACGCATCATAAAACCATGCATCGAGAGTACCTGAGTAAACGGCTCTAGAAGCTCCCAACATTAAGGCGCTAATTAAAATACTGAACAAGCCGTTTGCATAGAGTAGGTTTAGGCAGCCTAGTAGGGTGAGTATTAACGAGTACGAATATGTTTTTTTTCGTCCAATGGTGTCAGCAAGCCCACCAACTGGAATCTCTAATAGTGTTGTGCTTCCAATCCAAACAGCCATAACAATCCCAACTTGTGCTAGGTTGAGTCCCTTAGACTGAAAAATCAGAATGATGACAGGAATAAGCAGCCCGACTACTGTCCAGTGTAGGTATTGTTGTATGCCAAATCGCACAACTAACTCTTTTCGTTGCATCAATACGTTCCTTTGTTTGTTGAAAGTGGCATCATCCTTTATTGATACTTAGGTGCAACTTTTGATTTAAAAGGGTAGTATTGTGATGCTTTTGGTATCTCTATGTGAGGCGGTTTGAACGAAATGGACGAACAACTATCATTCGAAATTTGTAAGTTACTCAAAAGAGAGCTTAAAAGATGCAATATTTCATATCGTGCACTTGCGGCGGAACTGGATATATCCGAAATCAGTATTAAGAGGTTACTTAACAGTTCTCAACCACTGTCCATTCAGAGGCTAGTCGCGATAGCTAACCTCACGGATATGCCGCTATCAAAGCTTCTTGCTGAGGCAGAAGAAAACATTGCTTCTATTCCCGTTTTCTCTAAAGAACAAGATGACGCGTTTTTTGAGAATCCCGCTCTTTTCTCGTTCTGGTCAGAGTTAGCAGAAGACATTACCGTTCAATGTATTCAACAAAAGCACAAGCTAAACGATGCTTCAGTGCACCTGTATCTTCGACAATTAGAAAATCTCAGCCTTATCGAGATAGGTTCTAACAATAAGTACAAACTGCTCTTGCCCAAAGAAACCGCGTTTGTAAAAGGGGCGAGGTATCCCATTTATTTCAAATCTCAGGTGTTAAATGGTTTACAAGAACGCGTCATTAATTTGCCTGAATCTGATGATGATGCCTTTCTCACCAGCTTTAAAGCTGAGTTGACGAAAGATGAGTTTATCGAGATTAATAACATGTTAGATAACTGGCTGTTTAATAAGCTGCGAGAAAGACAAGCGTTTGATGGTCGAAGGTACGAAGAAGTGAAGCCTTATACATTTGGTTTTATGGGAGCTCAGGGGGAGTTCCATGGTCAGATGCCAGCAATAATGAATTTAGTCTAGCTAGATTTGTTGATGAAAGCGGTGAAGTCAGTGAAGTAGGGCGGTTGTAATTGTTTTATTGAAAAACTCAGGCCTCGCGTGTGCGGGGCCTATTCTTGATAAGGAGCAGGGTGCTAATTGTAAATGGTACAAAAGCGAGCCAACATACACCTCCCGACCTCCAAGGTGGACATACTATAAATCAAGGCAGTCAAGGCTAACTTATCCCTAATGGAGGCGAATTTTATAACTCTTTTACAAGGCAGTATGTGACATGGCCTTTGGGGTAATCGGGTAACTCACCAAAAACTTTATAGCCACGCTTCTCGTAAAAAGGCTTTGCTTGAAAACTGAGTGTTTCAGTTCGCATGTAACTGAAGCCTTGTTCTTTAGCAAAGGTTTCAGCGGCATCCATTAGTTTGTTTCCGACCCCCTGACCTCGATTCTCATCGGATAGCCATAGTAATTCAAGGATGCAATAGTTCCAGAAAGCACAAGCCCTAACTCCACCTAATACATTACCATTATCGTCTTTTGCAAAGGCCGCAAATCTTGTGTCTGGTTCAAATACCACAGCATCAGGTATGTGTTTTTGATTGAAGGATTGAATGCCCTTACTTATGGTTTCAAGGTCGTTTTTATTGGGATTAGTGGTTACTTCTATTCTCATTTTATATCCGTAATTTTTGAGCTACATCCCTATTATGCACATATAATCATCAAGAGTAATGATACCCCTCTATTCTGTAGGCGCTAGCAAGGTATAAGGGGAAAGAAATCCATCATCGCCTGTTTATTTTTAGGTGAGGTTTGGTCTGTCTGGTGGAAGGGAAGTAAAAATGTCTTATGTCGACACAGTTATTCAAACATAGAGCCTTGATGCTTGGCACATATCGCTTCTTTTAGCGCCGACTGATCTTTCTTGGCACAAATTGGCTATAACTAAATGTTGCGGGTACAGCCAAGGTTCGGTGAAGAGGTGGAGGAGCGAGATGATAGATGAAGTCATAATAGTGACGGAAGATGATATTGAAGTCGGTCACTGCGAAAAATTGAAAGCCCATATAGATGGGAAGTTGCATCGCGCTTTCTCATTGATGATCGCAAAAAAAACGGCCGAGGGATATGAGTTTTTGCTTCAAAAGCGAGCATGTGGAAAGTACCACAGTGGCGGCAAATGGAGTAACAGCTGCTGCTCTCACCCGCGTCCAGGTGAAGCCCTAGAAGATGCGGTTCAGCGTCGTGTTGGCGAGGAGCTAGGCATCAGCAAGCTATTACAACTTACCTCTTTCGGGTCATTCATCTATCAAGCCCAACTCGAAAACAACCTTACAGAGCATGAGCTCGACCACATCTTCTTGAGCTTTACCAATCAGCTGTTGTTAGCCCCAAACGCATCTGAAGTCAGCGAGGTTGAATGGTTTTCAATCGAGTCCATCCAGGAGAAGCTTCACCAACAGCCTGAAGCGTTTACGGTGTGGTTCCCCGACGTTTTTTATAAAGTGGTCGAGCACCTTAAGGTGGAGTCAGAGAGCGCTGACTAACGCCAATTTACAAATAAGATTTAACGCTGCTTATCATCATTACTGCCCTCGTTGGACTCAGTCTCTTTACGCACAATTTCTAGAGATTCATCCATTTTTAGGAAGTAAGCATGTCGGGTTTGCGTTGAAATAATGTGTGGTAGGGCGATAGCACACACTTGGAAAAGAGTTGTATTCAGAAAGTATTTACATTAGGAAAATGCAGATAGCTATTCGCATGAGAATATTAACCAGTTAATAACTCTAACTTGCCCATTGAGGCCACATAACCCTCTCGATCCTTTTAAATACATTATCAGTTTCCACTTAAACCGCTTTCATTTGCTTTCTCCACTCAATCTAAATCTCATTGTCAATAAATTTATGTTTCAAAAGTTTCTGGTTTGTTATTTTTGTGATCGTGTTTTAACATTTAATCGTAAGGTCTTGAGAAAAGCGAGGAATTCACGAGCAGTACTCGCGATAACCATAGCTAAAGTGAGATGAAAATTATGGAAATTAAACTACTATCAGCAAAGCTCGGCGTGCTGAAATCGACATCTTTCAAAACAAACGTAATCGCAGTAAGCATGTTCGCTGCATTTTTCTATTCAGGCAGTGCTAATGCCGCTGCAAACCTCAAACCAGATGACTTTGTAGGAATATCTTTTTGGTTAATCTCTATGGCGCTAATGGCGTCGACAGTGTTCTTCTTGTGGGAAACACAAGGGGTGACTGCAAAGTGGAAAACGTCATTGACAGTATCCGCTCTCGTGACTCTCATTGCCGCAGTACACTACTTCTACATGAGAGATGTGTGGGTTGCGACAGGAGAAACTCCAACCGTTTACCGATACATTGATTGGCTCCTTACAGTGCCACTTCTGATGATCGAATTTTATCTCATCCTTAGAGCAATCGGTGCAGCTTCTCCAGGCATTTTCTGGCGTTTGCTCATCGGTACGTTAGTAATGCTGATACCTGGTTTTCTGGGCGAGGCGGGTTATATCAACGTTACCATCGGGTTTGTAATAGGTATGCTTGGTTGGGCCTACATCTTGTATGAAATATTCTTCGGTGAGGCTGGTAAAGCAGCCACTAATCAAGCCAGTGACTCTGTAAGATTTGCTTACAATTTAATGCGCTGGATTGTCACTGTTGGTTGGGCAATTTATCCAATCGGCTATGTTCTAGGATACATGATGGGGGCGGTAGACGAAGCGTCTTTGAACTTGGTTTACAACCTCGCTGATGTAATCAACAAAATTGCTTTTGGTCTGCTTATTTGGTACGCAGCAACTTCTGAAAGCCAAAAGGAAGCTTAGCTGGTTAGAGAGCCGACCTTGTTCGGCTCTCTTTAACTTCGCAGAGTTACACTCACTCACATCAGTACATAGGTGGCACACATGAATAGTCCACTGAGATTGTCATTAGCAGATAAAACCAAAAGCGTGCAAAGACAGTGCGAGCGCTTCCTGAACACCCAAGTAGCCGGTCATCAACCTGCAGACTATCATTTGAAAACCGGTGGTAGCCGTACGAGAATGAATATTTGTATCGATGCTTCCCTCTCTTTGGGATTATCTGACAGCGATGCTGTTAGGCTCTCAGCATCGATAGAGTTGATGCACAACGCATCCCTAGTGCATGACGACATACAAGACCATGATCCAACGCGTCGAGGTATGGAAACGGTGTGGTCTAAATTTGGGCACAATGTTGCTATATGTACAGGCGACTACCTCATCACTAAGGCCTTTGGCTCACTCGCGTCGGTGTCTTGTTCTGGAGCTTTGCCATTGCTGCTGGAAGAGATGCAACAAGCCGTTAGCGAAACGATCTATGGCCAGCTTGAAGACTTAACCACAAAGGAGGTGAACTCAGCTAAGCAATATGAGCAGATTGCGGCGAAGAAAGCCGGTCCGCTACTTTATCTGCCGCTCGTTCTTCCACTCGTAGCGTCCAATGAGACCGTTTCAGTTTCGATAGCTAAGCGTTCTGCAACCAACTTTGCCGTCGCTTACCAGATACTCGATGATTTGTCCGACAGCGTGGATGATGGCTCCAAGTCCCGACCAAACTTGCTCAACTTTTACAAGCAACACAACGATCCATCTACGGCGTATAAGCTGACAGTCCAGCGCGCTCGTTATCTTCTGAAAAGTTGTGAAAGAGACTTTGGAAAACTCCCTAATGATTGCGCTGCAGGGTTTTTGAATAAAACGGTATATTTACTCGGCGAGCTTGAGAGGCATACGCATGAAAGCAGAAACCAATAAGCAGTCTACTCCAAGCGCTGTAGTTATCGGTGCGGGTTTCGGTGGAATCGCTTCAGCCCTAAGGCTAAGAGCCAAAGGCTATGAAGTTGCGATTATCGACAAAGGCGATCAACTGGGAGGCCGGGCTCGGGTGTTTCGTCGTGGTGGCTTCGTTTTTGACGCTGGACCTACAGTAATCACAGCTCCCTTTCTCATCGATGAACTTTTTCAGCTTTTTGGAGAGAAGACGCAAGATTATGTGACTATTGTTCCTGTCTATCCTTGGTACCGTTTTCACTACCATGATGGCTCTACGTTTGACTATGGCGGCTCATTGAACCAAATCCTAGCGGAAATCGAGTCTATTTCCCCCGAGGATGTGGACGGATATAAGCGGTTGCTAAGTACATCGAGAGACATTTTTGACATCGGTTTCACCAAGCTTGCCGACGAGCCTTTCGACAAACCAATCTCCATGATCAAGCAGATTCCAAACCTAGTTAAACTTGGATGCTACAAAACAGTCTGGCAACTTGTCTCTGATCACTTGCAACATGAAAAGTTGAGACAAGCTTTCTCGATACAACCTCTATTAGTGGGTGGCAACCCATTTGACACAACCAGTATTTACAACTTAATACACTTTTTGGAACAAAAGTGGGGAGTGCATTTCGCCATCGGTGGTATGGGTGCTCTCGTCAAAGCGCTTGAACAGTTAATGCGAAGTAAAGGCATAAAGATCCGTTTAGGCGAAGAGGTTGAAGGTGTCATCGCTGAGGAAAAGAAAGTGACAGCCGTTGATCTTAAGGGTGGCAAAAGGATCCGGTGCGACATCGTTGTTTCCAACGCGGATCCGGCATATCTCTATAAGAAGATGGTGCCAAGAGATCAACAACGCTGGTCAGCCAAGGTAAAAGCCAAATATTCGAAGTTTTCAATGGGTCTATATGTTCTCTATTTCGGTACGACTAAACGGTTTCCAAATATCGCGCATCACACCATATGGCTAGGAAAGCGTTATGAAAGCCTTCTTGACGATATATTTAATCGCCAAGTACTCGCGGATGACTTTTCTCTGTATGTCCACCGACCAACGGCGACTGACCCAAGTATGGCGCCGGAGGGCTGCGACAGCTTTTACGTATTGGCACCAGTGCCGAACTTACAGTCGGGCGTAGATTGGGAAAAAACCAAGAACCAATATGGCGACCAGATCATTGAGGCACTCAATAATAGTATGATGCCGGGGCTGTCAGATTGTATTGTTGAACGCTTCTGCATGACTCCGAAAGACTTTGAGTGTAACTATAATAGTGTCCATGGTGCGGGCTTCTCAATCGCTCCAACACTCACTCAGTCGGCCTATTTCCGTTTCCACAACCGTGGTGAAGGTCCGGAAAACCTATTTGTGGTTGGCGCGGGTAGCCACCCAGGTGCAGGGTTGCCCGGCGTACTTTGCTCGGCAAAAGTGTTGGATAAAATAGTTCCCTCGGTCGAACCGATGAATGCTAGCGACTCTAACATCATTTGGTTAAAGAGCGATGACCAGCTAACACAGGATATTGCCTCTCCAAGCACTAAAGGGGCTGACCAGGGAAGTGGAGGTTAATTATGAAAAATCCAGCGCTCCTTAGCTTGGCAACTCATGGTAAGACATTCAAATTCGCAAGTCTTCTACTTAGCAAGGCACAGGTAGATCAGGCAGCGAGGCTCTATCAGTTCTGCCGTTGGGTTGACGATATAGCAGATGAAACACAGGACAAAAGCTTTGCGAAAGAGATGCTAGACAACGTGAAGCAACAAATCATTACCGGCAAACCACGTCATAAGATAACCGAAGATTTCCTAATATTGTCCGGTGAATTAGGTATACCCATCAACCATGCTCTGACCCTCATTGATGGTGTTTCTAGTGATTTGAATGAGGTTGCCTTTGTTACTGAAGATGAGCTCATTGAATACGCCTATAAAGTCGCTGGGGTTGTAGGGCTGATGATGTGTCCGATTCTCGATGCTAAGCCGCAAGGTACTGCGCATGCAATCGATCTTGGAATCGCTATGCAACTAACGAATATAGCGAGAGATGTGATGGAAGACGCTCAACTCGGGAGAAGGTACTTGCCTCTTGAATGGTGTGGAGTCAGTACACATCAAATCGTCGAGGACTCAGACACAACGGTTCGGCCACAGGTTATGCAAGCGATCAGACGTACACTCGCGCTGGCAGAGTGCTATTACCAAAGTGCGCGTCAAGGGTATCGTTACCTGCCACCGCAAAGCCGCAGAGCAATTGTTGTTGCAGAAGCTGTTTACCGAGAGATAGGAGTAAAACTTGAGCGGCAAGGTCTAAGGTATTGGCAAGGAAGAACCACAATTACGCTCGGGGGTAAATTTTGGTTAGCGTCTTCCAGTTTAATCTCTGTCAAAGTACGCGAGAAAGCACCTCACAATCACGACTTGCACAAACCGTTGAGCAAGATAGTCGGTTTTGACAGGCTTGGGCGTAAATCAAATGGTCTTCCACACCAATAACCGGCCAGTTGTGCCGTGTTCGTCAACAACCCCCCAGTCGGAATATAAAGCTGATCTCGTGATGGTTGGGGTAGGACTCTCCTCTTGCTCGTTAGTGCTTGCTCTGATTGAAGCCGGATATTCGGGCGAAATAGTTATGCTTGAGCAAGCCGATGTCGTGAATACTAATAAAACATGGTGTTATTGGAGTGACAAGCATATGCCCCGTTATCTATCTCCTCTTGTGAGTAAGCGGTGGCGTCACTGGCGTGTTGCAGAGACAAAGCAATCTGTTTCTAACAACGAACATGGCTACCATTGCATTAAAGCGGCAGATTTTTTTGATTACTGCTTTGAACGTTTTGCCAATCACGGAAAAGTCACCATGCTTTTCAATAAAGCGGTGGATGATATTGTTGTGGGTACCAGCACGGTCACGGTCCGTTCCGATGATTTCAGCATCACCGCAATACATGGTTTCGACAGTCGTCCTCCATCGCTAACCAATGTTGGTAGAGGTAGCTTGCTTCAGTGTTTCACCGGCGCTTGGGTAGAGAGTACAAAGCCCATATTTTGCCCTCAAACTGCTCATTTAATGGCGGATATAAAAACCGTAGGTGATGCCATTGAGTTTATTTACATTCTTCCTTTGAGTCGGAGAGAGGCGTTGATTGAAGTAACGCAATTCTCCCCGAAAGCCAAATCATTAAAACATCTCAAACGAATGACGCTCGAGGTGCTAGATACTTTTGGCTTGGGTAGCGAAGATGTGACTGGTTGGGAGGGAGGGATCTTGCCGATGACAACCCATATCGACCCAACTATTGTCGATGAAAAAGGTAGTAACACGATCAACCAATGGCGAAACATAGGTATTAGAGGCAACTGCATTAGAGCGGCTACTGGGTACGCTTTCTCTCGAATTCAACAAGATAGCCAACGCATAGCTCGTCAAATTACAGGGCAAAAAATTGCAACTTACGAAGAAAAGACAATATCGTTGAACGCTGGGCTATACACTTGGTTAGATTCTATCTTCCTAATGGCTCTTACTCAGCGTCCTGAATTGGCACCTGAGGTATTCAAAAGAATGGCGAGGGGAACAACGGGTGAGCAGTTTGCGAGGTTCATGACTGAGCGAGCTTCGGCGCTTGACCTTCTCAAGGTTATTGGCTCAATGCCTAAACGAGCCTTTGTTCGCGCAGCTTGGGAGACAATGATATGGAATCGACGTTGAATCATCCCCAATCTCGGCTTTGGCCATTGTTTTGTGTTTATGCTGCCACTTTGGCATTCCTTAGTTTATGGACATCTCACGGAGACACGGCAGTGCTGGTGCTGATTGCGGTTTTTGGTATACCACACGGGGCCTTAGACGTACTCATGATGATGCGCCTTTCAAAAAATCTTAATGGTCGTGATGGCGTAAATGGACGAGTTCGACTTGGTCTGTATGCGTTGGCCTACTTGGTGGCCGTTATTATCTGTTTGTTTTTATGGATGAAGATACCAACGTTGTGTTTGGTTCTACTGCTGATTCTCGCCGCTGGACATTTTGGGGAAGACTGGTCTCCAATTGCTCGAAAAAGCAGAGTTTTTTTAGGGGTTGTAGTCGTGACACTACCTGCCATTTTCCACCCTAATGCCCTGAGCAGTTACTTCGTTGTTCTGGGGGTAAGTGAGTATCAAGCAAGCAACGTGGTAACTATGATGGCTTTGGCATGTCTTCTATCGTGCATAGTGCTGATTACTCAGTTTACTAACCACTCGATGGAATTTATTCTTTGGGTAATAAGCCTTTTCATTGCCGCTGCGCTCTTACCAGCTCTCCAATATTTTTGCCTATATTTCTGTGCGTTGCATGCGCCGCTTCATACTCTAGACGTCAAACAGACTAACCGATTGTCATGGAACCAAGTATTTAAAGCGGCGTTATTGCCGACTGTTGGGACGGCACTCATTATGATTGCTTTTTTCAACTGGCTTCCAGATAAAGGATTGTCTGCTCAACTTCTTAATACGGTTTTTATCACTTTGTTTGCGCTGACCGTACCTCACCTTTTTCTCACCCGAGTTTACAATGGACGTGTACGAACGCAAGAAATGATAGAACCAAACAAATAGTAATGAGAAGGCATATCACTCTGCTGAGCCCAGTTTAGTATTATAGGCAGGTACTTCACGATCGCTTAGTCGTTTCTAGTCATATTCGGCATTTGCCCTAGCATCCCATCTTCGCCGAAATGAAATGTTTCAAGTTGGGCTCTGGGTGTAGAGTTCGACTTTATTGAGCTGGTATGGAGTGCTTCATCTTTTGTGCTAGCGGCGTAAAGCTGCCCAGAAAAAGGAATGCTGGTGTCGTAATTTTCAAACCATACTGCCATTGCTTCCGTTAGCAAATTATCAGATTTGTCGACATGCGCTAAATAAGACCTGTGGTTGGCAAATATTCTTAGGTCATGGACTAAATTGGGCGTGTTGTCATCCTGGAAGACCGCAGCCATCAAAAAGCCTGGAATCTTCTGACGCCATATGTCACAGACGGTCTCGAATGACATACCTAAACTTTGTATTTGACCAGGTTTTACATAACGCTTCGTAAATCCAAATAGCGGAGGCCCTTCTTCTCCACCGCCATCAGACTTCATGAAGCCAGCAAGATTGCTTTTAAATTCGTACTTTATACCCGAAGCTGATTTCGTGCGGATTTTTGTTTCTTCGTTCCATCCGCCAAACACGGTTAACGTATCTGGTTTTTTAGACGAATAATCATAGGCATCCCATACAGGCTCTTTTTCAGTAGATCGAGACAAGTAATCGTTAAACGCATCGGCACTTCGGACCCATAAAATATGCCAATATGTCAGAGGATCTTCCGTATCAGGAAAGGCAAAGATAGCCTTGATGTCAGGGTTTTCTTCGTAAGCTGACTTCGAATGCGTTTGGTACGCCTGCTTAAATTCAGCCAGTTTCTCTTTTTTGATATGACGCTTTCCATAAACAAGAATCGGGGTTACGTGTGCCGAGCCAGAGGGAACAACAGTTTTTTCAAATAGGGGTAAAACGGGGTTTGCTTGTTCGTTATCATCTTTTTTTTTTGCATGTCTTCTCCTAACTGAATGTTCATTTCTATTCTTGATAGTTAAAGTTTAGTTTTGATTCTTTTAGCACGAGCATCTTTTATCTTAGGTTTGATAAAAACTATGCTGCTTTACGTTCTAAGGACACCTTATACACTGTTATCTCTTGTCTGTTCTGATGCCAACAGACCATCCCTGGTTTTGTGGTACGAAGCGTAATAAGTTGCTGGGTGATTTCTCGTTGTCTCTTCATATTTTTCTTCAGTTAATTCTGAGTGAAATACAAAGCCTAGATACAAAAAAACCTCTGGCGATGAATCACTCAGAGGTCTTTTATTGACGCAAAAAACTACCTCCTGAGTGGCCTCATGGTGGTAGTGGTGGTTTTTGCGTTTAGGTAAATTTTGTTCATGGAGATAATTATTAACACCTTGTAGCAACCCGCACAAGGTAAATTAAGATTCCACTAAATAATGCTCGTGATCATCGTAACAGTATATTCAGCGAGAAATAGTTCCGACTTCCTATCGTGAGGATTTCTCAAGAGCTCACCAAACTTCATTCGAGATAGAGATATAGGGAGGTCTGTTTGGCGCATTTTGACTAGCCTTCAGGGAATATTAACGGTAAGTACGTAATGACAACAACGCATTGAGCCCGCTGATATGTTGAAGAAAGCAGTAAAATCATTGGAGTAGGGCTGTCTATTTGTTTAACAAACCAAAGGACTCCTGATACAGAGCCTTCGGTTAATGAGAAGTTTAAGCTTTTACTCTGGATTGAACAAAAGCCGTTTTCGAAAAGTTAAACATAAGCGAGCAATTAATAAAAATCGTGATGGGAGGCCACTTATTATTGTGCTCAGTATTTACGAGTAAAGATAGATGGAGAATGTCACACAAGAGCAGATTAACTTAAGGGTTTAGTATCACTTAATTCTAATAATAAATATTTGCCCACTATTTGAGGAGATTGTTTATGTTGGTGTTCATCTGTCAGTTTACAGTCGCACAAATCATTAAATTCAGCGAAAGAAACTGGTGGACCTAATATATCCGAGTTCTCATCCATCTTCACGCTCCTTTAAAAAGTTTCAATGCGTGACCAATACACAGATACTAAAAGCGGACTGCACGGTAAAAGCCTGAGATGGTAGGCTTTCACAATAAATGCTTTTGGCTATTTTCTCATGCTATCGCTAATATCACATCTGTAAGTTTAATGTGAGTATTGTTGCCTATTGAGTGTAGGCTAAACTTTTACTGTTATCCTAACTTTTAGGGTAAATATGCTTTCAATCTAGCATGTATAATCCACGAGAGACGTTAGGAGATGAATGTCAGCACTTTATGATTTTAAAGAAAGCAAGTTCGTTGTTTTGTTTTTTTGCAAAAGTAACAAGTTCATCAGTGGCAGACTGACACTGCTGCACGGCATTTGCATTTTCATTGACGAGGTCGCGTGCTTTGATCGTAGTGACTGCAATACTTTCTGTAACAGAAAACTGTTGATGAGAAGCTGTAGCAACTAATGCATTCATATCTGAAATTGTTTTAACTGACGCATCAATGTCTTTAAATGCAGCCATCACTTTTTCCGATATATCAACCGATGCTCTTATCGACTCTACATCTGATACGATATTGTCGTTCGCCTGCTTTGATTGGTTTTGCAAGCGCGTGATGATCTCTTGAATGCTGCGTGTAGATTCTTGTGTCTTACCCGCTAAACTTCGAACTTCATCTGCGACCACCGCGAAACCACGACCTTGCTCTCCCGCTCTAGCTGCTTCAATTGCAGCATTCAGCGCCAATAAGTTTGTTTGTTCTGATATAGAACTAATAATATTCGTCACTTCACTTATGTTTATTGCACTATTCATTAGATCTTCAATCAACTCCGCCGTCACTTGAATAGATCCGCTCATTCGCGAAGTAAGTTCTGTTGATTCTTGCAGTAAGTGACTCCCACTTTCGACACTCGACAAAGCCATTCTCGTTTGTTCTTCTGCTTGAGTCGCATTTGAGGAGACTTCACTAGCGGTACTAGATAGTTGGCTGATAGCTGTAGAAATTTCGTCAACCTGAGCTAATTCAGTCTGAGCATTCTTCGCTGTACTCTCCATTACTGTTGATAGCTTACCGGTTGCTAAATTAGATTGTTCTGAAGACAACGTCAGTTCATTAATTAATGAGGTCAATTGCGCCATTGAACGGTTAAAACACTGTCTAATTTTGTAAAACTCATTCTTGGAGGGTTCAGCATTTATTAGCTTAATCTCACCTTTAGCAAAGCAATCTATGGCTACTGAGATATCGTCAACATTTTTTAGAATTGTTTTGCTGGCAAGAAAAAGAATAAGTGCTGAGATAAGCCAACTGATGCCTAAAGTGATTAAAGTCCATCGCTCAAGATTTTCCAATGATACCCTCTGATCAATGGCGCGCTGAATAAGCAATGCCTCCTCTCTTCCAGATGCTTCATCAAGTATCCTTCTTATCTTGTCAACATACGCTTTTCCTGTCGCTTTGTTCACAAATTCAGAAGCTGCTTGGTGCGAGCCAATTTCCCTAATCGCGATACCAGCATCCAAGACTTCACTTTGCCAATTGTTCACCTCGGCATGAACCGAGTTAAAAGCTATCGTTTGGGTGTTGTTGTCTTTAGTGAGTTCAATCAATCCCTTAAGAGCCACATGAATTTTCTTTTTACCTTGGTAATAGGGTGCAAGGAAACTCTTGTTCCCCGTAATCATATAACCCCTGTATCCAGTTTCCATATTAACAACTTGCTCGACTGCTTTATCGACCTCAAGCATCACTCGATATGTATGATTAACCCAATGACTATTTTCACGGATAATTTTATTGGAAGAACTAATAACCAAAAACATTGTTAGGCATGACAATGATATTGCTGACATTATAATAATAAATAACCATTTTGTAGGTGTGTTTTCTAACCTTGACATATAAAATCCATTTTATGACGTTGACTGATTTGAGGTTTAGTATATGAAACAATACACCATGCGCTTGTTATACCCTAGACACATTATTAAATAGCAGTCATTCAAAAATGGTATAGATTAAACCACTTTACTAATGTGGTTAATGGTGGGAGAATTCATTTAAAATTAGAACTATCAGTAATAATCATGGATATAGAATCTTTAAAGATGTTTGCAGTTTTAGCCGAACACTTAAACTTTACCGAAGCTGCAAGCACATTAGAAACAAGCCAGCCTACCTTAAGTCGGAAAATTAGAAATTTAGAAAAAAAACTCAATGTGACATTGGTTCATCGAATCGGAAATAAGATTAGCCTCACACCGCATGGTGAAAATTTTTTGGAGTCCACATTAGATATTTTAAGCTTAGTCGAATACAGCGTCGAAAAGCTCCAAGTCCAAAAACAAGGTATAAACGGTCGGTTACGTATAGGGAGTTTATCTTCCATGTCGAGATTTTTAGTGCAAAACTTTCTACCTACATTCCACCAAAAATTTCCCAACATTGATATCCATTGGCGTACCTTATCTGTCGATAACTTAAAAGTGATGGATAATATAGACTTGGTTATTTCTCCCATAGAACCTAATGACGACAGGATTGTTTGTCGTAAGTTATCTCAGTTCCAGCGCGCTTGTTACGCTTCACCTAAATACCTCAACGAAGCGAGTATGCCGACATCCGTTGATGAACTGAAACAACACCAGTGTATTACCCAGGTGAACAGGGTAGGAGTCGAACGCTATTGGAAATTGGAAAACTCAGATGGAGAAAGACGCGAGGTTAGTGTGGAAGGACAAATGACAACAGATTCCATCGACATTGCAACTTCTATGGGAGCCTGTAATTTAAATTGTGTATCTGCTTATAATTAAGCCAGTCATGGCTAAG
>NZ_JAEFCE010000076.1:0-20933 GCF_016406055.1 Vibrio sp. IB15 | reverse complement strand
ACGGTAAGATGAATTGGGCGCAAAATCCAAGGATGAATGTCATGAGCCAATCACCGAAGCCTAAAGAGTCGCCTGCACAGAAAATAAAACGTCTTGAGAAAGAGTTGGAAGACGAAAAAATCAAGAACCTCTTCTTAAATAGAGTGGTTGATATTCTTGATGCTGAGCACGGAACCAGTCTGAGAAAAAAGTATCTAGCCAAGGAGCAAGAAGCCTTCAAAAACAGGAAGGAATAAGTTTAGTTCGGGTATGTAGGCTTTGCGGCATAACAAGGCAGAGTGTTTATCAACGAGAAAAGCGAGCTCATCATCGTCGGTTAGAGCTTAAACCGATTAAAAAAATGGTGTTAGATATTAGGCGTTATATGCCTCGGGTTGGTACTAGGAAGCTCTATTTTTTAATAAAGCCCAGACTACAAGAGCAAGGTATCAAGTTAGGCCGAGATGCGCTTTTCAACTACTTACGCGCTGAGCGATTGTTGGTAAGACCTAAGCGTAGTTTTACAAAAACGACCAATAGTCGGCATTGGATGAAGAAACACCCGAACTTATTAAAGGACTACAAGCCATGTAGTCCAGAGAGTGTCTTGGTGAGCGACATAACCTATGTCCAATCTGATGAAGGAGTTCACTACCTATCATTGGTTACGGATGCGTTTAGCCGAAAAATAATGGGCTATGAGCTGAGTAATGAAATGAAAGCGACGGATGTCGTGAAAGCGCTAGATATGGCTATCAAAGGGCGTCGATATCATCATTCTTGTATTCATCATTCAGATCGTGGACTGCAGTATTGCTCAGGTGTATATCAAGATAAATTGAAAACTAGCGGCATAATGCCTTCGATGACAGATGGTTATGACTGCTACCAAAATGCCTTAGCAGAAAGAATAAATGGGATCCTGAAACAAGAGTTCTTACTTGATAGATGTAAGAATCTTGAGGAGCTTAAACGACTAGTAAAAGAGTCTATCAATATCTATAACAATATGAGGCCACATCTCAGTCTCATGATGAAAACTCCAAATGAGGTGCATGAAAAAAGCCAACAGTCGGCGCTGTTGGCTTAGTAAAAAACTGTCAACGTATTTTAGGACGAGACATGGAACTTGGTATAACAAAGGGTTTTGTATAGAGCTAAGAGCTCGCTTCGTAACGAATATCTTGTAGGTTAAAGCCTAAATCTATGTCTGTTTTGAGAGCAGAGACTTGCTTACACACTCGAGCGGACTCAATGTGTTCATCAAACTTCTTACGATATTTCTTCGGTAAGTCTTCCGCTTGGTATGCAGTTTCAATATCGGGGTACGAAGTTAATATCTCTTTTGCTGCTTTTGGCCCCACGCCAGGGATGCCTGGCACTTGGCTAGAGCTTACACCGGTTAACCCCCAGTAATCTGCAAGCTGCTCTGGTTTTACGCCGAATTCCGCCTCGATAAAGGGCTTATCTAACCAGCGATGTTGGAAATAATCGCGGATCTGCAGGGTAGGCGACAACAGTTGGCAGTAGCCTTTGTCTGTAGAGATGATGGTTACGGTCTCGCCATGGTCTGCAACTTTCTTTGCCAGTGTTGCAACCAAGTCATCCGCTTCATCACCATCGGACAGTAACGAGTCTATTCCTAATTCCCACCAAGCTTGTTGGATCGCATCAAGGCCTTGCATGAGCGGCTCTGGCATGGGTTTACGGTTCTGCTTGTAAGCAGGCAGTACTTCCGCGCGCCAGCCTCGGTCTTGCAGGTGATGATCAAACACCGCGATGATATGAGTCGGCTTAGACTCTGAAGTAATCTTATTTAGAGTTCGAGTTGTCGTGGTGATGGTTCTTGCTATATCGGTTGGATCCGGCTGAGCCGAGTGCACGCGTCGGATGAGATTCAAGGCATCGATAATAACAAGATGGATAGACATAAGTTTCCACTAAATAGGCAATAAAAAAGGGGCTGCTAGCCCCTTATAGTAACGTATCAGTTAGTGAGTTGAAACGTTGGTAACGTAAACGCCTTAATCACGAGAGGCGATTTTATAGCAAGGCACGTAGTCGGTCCCGCCCGGTAGCTTCATTCGATGTTGCTCAACAAAGTCGTTAAGCAGTTGGTCCATTTTGGTCATTAGCTCTTTATCACCATCGATAATGAATGGGCCATGTTTTTCTATCTCTAGAATACCTTCAGCTTTGACATTACCCGCAACAATGCCCGAGAACGCTTTGCGCAGATTCGCCGCAAGGCTCTCTGTTTTCTGATCCATGTGTAGGTCGAGTGCCGCCATCGATTCGTGAGTCGGATCGAACGGCAGTTGGAACTCAGGTTCAATATGCAGTGACCAGTTATAGCTGTAGGCATCGCCGGTCTCTTTACGGTGAGAACGGACATCCGGCATAGCTTGCTTCATGATTTTCGCGGCGCGAGCCGGGTCATCAATCACGATCTCATAATGTTTCTGTGCTTCTGGACCTAATGTCTCGCCAATGAATTTATCAATTGAGCGGAAGTAGGCTTCACTCTCCTTTGAGCCCGTTAATACAATCGGCATTGGCTGATCGGCATTGTTCGGGTGCATCATAATACCTAAGATGTACAACAGCTCTTCGGCAGTACCTGGGCCGCCAGGGAAGATGATGATGCCGTGCGCCATACGAACAAACGCCTCAAGACGCTTCTCAATATCTGGCATAATCACTAGCTCATTCACGATAGGGTTTGGTGGCTCAGCCGCAATGATAGATGGTTCAGTAAGACCTAGGTAACGGTGATCGGTGTAACGCTGCTTCGCGTGACCAATTGCCGCCCCCTTCATTGGGCCTTCCATCGCGCCCGGTCCACAACCGGTACAGATGTTGAGTTCTCGCAAGCCTAGTTCATTACCGACTTCACGAGTGTATTGGTATTCGCTGGCATTGATTGAGTGACCGCCCCAACACACGATAAGGTTAGGTTCGATACCCGGAGTTAATGCTCCAGCATTTCTTAAAATACCAAACACTAGGTTAGTAATATGAGTGGCGTTGGTTAGGTTAAGCCTTTGGTTGTCGGCTAGGTGCATGTTGACGTACACAATGTCACGCAGCACTGAAAATAGGTGTTCTTGAATACCCTTGATGATTTCACCATCAACAAAGGCATGCTCTGGCGGATTGCTCAGTTCGAGCTTAATACCACGCTCACGGCGTACGACTTCTACATCGAACGATTTGTATTTATCGAGCAATTCCTTGGAGTTGTCGGTATGGCTACCCGAGTTAAGTACCGCTAACGTACAGTTACGATACAGTTGGTACAGATCACTAGATGCGGTTTTCTTAAGACGCTCAACCTCAAGTTGAGAGAGTAAATCCATGCTACCGGCAGGGCTAATATGAGTGATCATAGTGCCTCCTTGTTGATAAGAGCAGGGGAGACAGTTAAGTAACCCTCTGACTCGAGAGTGAGAAGCAAACGTTGAAAGTGTTTGGTTAAAGGTGAGAGAGTTAACCAGACGAAACGGATACGACAGCGTTGCTTAATGGATTATATAAACTGCTCAAGAGCGAATATATGGCATTGCTTGCCAAGAATGCTTGTTAAGCGAATGTTAATCATTAGCTTAGCAAACATTGAGGAAATTGGTATGTGATAAGTATTTGAAAAAATGAAATAAATTAAATTTAAGGCCACTTAGTGCCAAACAAGTTGGTTGGTTCCGCGCTGTTTTGCCTTATTTAAAGTTTTATTGAGTCGCTCTAATACTTCTTCTGGTGTATCTGACTCTTTGAACTGAGTACTTGCAGCACATAAAGTTATCGTGATTTGTTGGTCACGGAACTTAAATGGTAAACGGCTTACCTGAGTTTGAATGTTTTGAATCACCTGATGGCAATATTCATCGGTTTGTTCTGGAAGCAATAAGATAAATTCTTCACCAGAAAAACGCGCTACGGTATCGGTAGTGCTGGCTTCTTTGGTGATGGTTCTTGCGATGATCTTTAGGGCTTTATCGCCCGCAGTGTAACCAAAGCTGTCGTTAATCGATTTGAAATTGTCGATATCAAGCAGTACTACACGTAGCGAGTGTTGTGCGCGAATCCAACGGCGGTACTCAAGCTCTAAACGATCGGTAAACGCAGTACGGTTGTACACCTTTGTTAGAGGGTCAAGCAGCATACGCTGAGCCTGATCTTCTAAACGCTTACGGTAATCTTGAGTAACTTCATATAGGGAATCGAGCTGAGTTTTTCCGTAGCTCATTCGTTCGATCAGTGCTTGCTCTTTTTGCTCGGCGTGATTCAACCTTTCAGATAGAGAGGCGATTTCACTGAGTAGAGGATTGATCGACTGTTTTAAGCTATCAATATCCTTCGCTCTCTCAACTGAGCTTTGGCTTTTGCTCACCAGCTCAGTGAGCTCAGAGTTTAGACCTTGGCGATGCTCAAAATAGCTTTGGCTTTGATCGGTATTCTGGTCTGCGGTTTTTATGCTCGATGCGAGTGACGCGTTGAGTTGGTCGATAAACTGCTCAGATTTTTTACGCTCTAGTGTGGTGCCTTCAATCACTAGCTTGAGGATCTGAAGTGTCAGCTCAAGCAGGTTCTGTGTAGAAACACCAAGCAATAGCTTTGCGCGAATATCGGTCAGCACATCACCTGATTCGCCCTCAAAATCGAGTTCGGTAATCAGATGTTGTAATTCGTTTGATAGGTCAGAAAGGAGTTCTTGTTCTGGGCTGTGTGCAGTGTCGGCGAACTGAGAGCGTGAGTTATTCGCCATGATCTTTATGGCACGCTCATAAATACCGAGCAGTTTTATTGCATGGTCGACTTTCTGACTACCATTGCATTCGGAGAAGCTAAGTAAGTTTCGTAGGTCGCGCTTGAGCTGTGCTGGAAGGCCGGTTATGCGTTGCAGCGTCTCCCCACTGTGCTTAATGCTATCGTCCAGATATCCGTTCTGTTTATCCATAGCCAAGGTTTTCTGCTTCAGCATCCTTTCTAGTACTGCCAGCTTTGGGATCATCGAGCTAATATCTTTCTGTTTTTCTAGCTCTTCCCTAAGGGCAATGAGGTTTTCATCTAAATGGCTATTACTGCCAACGCACGCGTCACTTAAAGATGTGACGATTCGCTTTAAAACTTTCTGTTCGCGAATAAATTTGAACGAGGTGTCTCTTTGCGTCAAACGAACTTGCTCCAACTGAAATTTCAGCTGGTGGAGTTGCGCCTGAATGTCTTTTTCAAGAATGCCCATAGATGTATTAATTAGCGCCGCGTAGATCGATCTCGATCATTTTGATGAAATTCCGTTACACCGATAATAACAAAACTAAAAATAAGGTCACGAGTTGCAAGTCTTAACCGCTCGCAAATCAGTCATCTTTTAGCATTTTTTTGATGTTGTCCTCATTCTGATACGAGGATTGTATCTTTATTAACCCTTGATTAATCGCATGTTTACACGCTTCTCTTATGTTACCGGTTGCAAGGCTCGCAGCCGGTGCATTGTCGATAGCTTTGAGGTATACCCATTGGCTGCTGCGCTCTTTGAGACTTATCTCACGCGCCAGGTTTGTCGACATCAGTAGCACATCTAATAACTCTTGATCGTTAATCGCAGTGTACGCGCGTGGCAAGAATGGGTAGTCAGCGATGCCCATGCGAACCGTGCGATTGATATTGCGTTCAGTCTCGAATTCATTCACCCAAGATTGAACCTTTCTGAACATGGCTTCAGGCGATGAATCTCGATCTGAATTAGGTTCGATATAGAGCAGGTTGGCATCCGAGAAGTGGTAGACGCGAGATGGACCTTCCAGTTTCGACTTGAGGAACTCACCGAACGAATCTTCAAGCTCTAGACCTGCTTTATAGCCGTTCTGTGTGTACATATTGCGTAGGAAAGGCAAATCAATCATCACGAAGCGCAGACGGTCATTCAATGGCTCATGAATCAATTCACCCATCTGCCATTGTTCAAAGGTTTGGCTGGTTTGCTCTAAAGAGTTCGACAGTTTGGCGTTGAGCATTCTTAGGTTCGGCAGTTTCGAACGCGAGTGCGTAAAGAGGTCGGTGCGCAGTGAATCCACCTCTTTGGCCAAGGTTTGAATAATGTAGCCTCGGCGTAACACAAAGAAGAACAACACAATGCTGAATAGGAATAGTGCGAACGCGATCTTCTGGAACTTGCGATGTTCAAGTTTGTATTTCTCTAGCTCTTGAGCTTGTCCTGCGTAGTGTAAGGTCTGCTCGGCAAACTCTTTCTGTTGGCGGAATGCATCTTCGCCAACACGGTTGAGTTTTTGCTGCTCTAAAGAGACTAGGCTGTTGTATTGTTTGAGATTAGCGAGTGCCTGTTGAGGGCGACCTGCTTGTTCGTATCCCAAAGAGAGCAAGTAGTATGAGCGTTGTGACAAGCGAGAGTTCTCGACTTGGCGTGAGATCTCGAGTGCACGTGTTGCATGCTTGATAACATCTTCGCTCTCTTGCAGGTGGTAAGCCAGCCCAGCTGACAGCAGCGCAGCGCGACCTTCCAGTTTTGGAATGTCAGTGTACTCGAGCAGCTCAAGGGCACGGGTGAGGTACTGTTCTGCAAGAGGGTAATTATAAAGGCGCAGGTAAGTCGCTGATAAACTTAAGCGAATATCGATGACTTGGTAGATATCTCGGTCAGTACTTTCGTGGTCTAACACATTGAAGAAATGCACTAGGGCAAGGTTGTATTTGCCTTGGTAGAAGTACACATCACCCATTTTCTTTAGCACTTGAGCTAATACTGGCGAATTTTCAAAGTTGTCATAGAAATCAGCGGCTTGAGATAGGTGCTCTAGTGCTTTGTCTAACACTTGGCGCTCAAAGAACAGCTGTGCAAGCAGACGGTTAACTTTTGCTAAGCGTGCACTCAGGTTACCTTCTACTGACTTCCAGTAACCATATAGCAATTCAGACAGAGAGTGATTGTACTCTTTATGGTTCAGGTAAAACTCACCGACTGCGATGTGGTAGTCGATGGATACTTTTTCTGAATAACGTTGGTCTAGGTAATTCTTGGCTTCTTGGTAGTACTTCTCCGCTTCATCGATCTTGTTGTCGTATGACGCAATGTCTGCTTTCAACATGATTAAGCGGTAGGTGATACCTTCCGTTAAACGCAAGGTTTTACTGACTGATTCTAGGTTCGCTTCGATGGTTTCTAGTTCGGCTTTGGCTTTGTCTGACTTTCTGTCATTGAGCCAAACTAAGCGAACTTTTAGTATCTCAAGATCCACCTTTAGGTAGTCGAGCTTGTAGGTTTTAGCGAGTTCAGAGGCTTTTTCGATGTGCTTGATCGCAATACGAATATTGCCAAGGTTGTACTCCGCTTTCGCTAAGATCTTGTAAGCATCAATACTGCTGTTTGGGGTACGAATCGAAGAGTCTGTCTCTTCGCGAGAAATCGCTGAAGGGCTTTTCTCGCGCTGATCAGAAAGGACACGCAGCGTCAGGTAGCTGTTGGCCATTTTTTTTGCTTGGCTTGGTTCTATCTCAACCAAGTTATTGGCTTCGTTGAGTAGCGCCGAAGAATAGACCGACGCATTCACCGAGGTGCTCAAGCTTAAAATAAATAGGCTAACAACGTATAACCAACGCATTTCAGTGTCCTTTAAAGATTAGGTAGGTGCCAAATAAGTGTGTGGTTTGCCGATTATTGGCGAGCCATGCGCTTATTGTGGCTTGGTCTATCTTGCTCTGTTGAACGGTATGGGTTGATATCCAGACCACCACGACGCGTGTAACGTGCAAACACAGTTAGCTTCGAAGGCACGCAGTATTTCATGATATCAGTGAAGATACGCTCAACACATTGTTCGTGGAATTCGTTGTGCTCACGGAATGAAACTAAATAGCGCAGCAGGGCTTCACGGTCAATTTGCTTGCCTGAATATGCGATCTCAACGCTACCCCAGTCTGGTTGATTGGTGATCAAGCAGTTCGATTTTAATAGATGACTGTGAAGTGTTTCTTCCACCTCTTGCTCGCCAGCAGCACCTTCAAGCAGTGACGCTTCAAAGTCGTAGCTAGTGATTTGGATATCTTGATTATCGATACATTCACCTTCCATCGTCACGATAGGCTGGTTGGTGTAGTCGGTTACCGAGTTAACATTCACGATCACAGCTTCGCCCGCACATGCCGACAGATCTTGAGTTAAGCGCTCAGTTACTTGTTCCCAGTTTTCGAATTGAGTCTGGTTGTAGCTGTTCAGATACAGCTTGAAAGATTTTGATTCAATTAAATTTGGGCTCGTTGCTGGGATGAAAACTTCACCTACCGCCACTTGTGGCAGGCCATTTGTATTCAGCCATGAAAGCTCGTACATAGTCCAAATATCATGACCAACAAAAGGCAACTCGCCGTTTAGCGCTAGATCGTCACGATTCAGGCTACGCGGTACTGGTTGCAATAAACTTGCATCGTATTGGTTAGAGTACTCAGTTTTTTGGCCCAGCGTTAAACCCGCTAGTTCTTTTGCGTCAGAATATTTGCTCATACTTTCGTTTCAAATTCGATTAGAATGGGGTCGATTTTACTGAATCCCCTTTACCCTGTCATTACGTCATCGCTTATTAGACAAGCTTATTTGGCAAGGAAAGGCTCAGATTCTATTTATTATTATGTGTTTAGGAGATTTTCATGACTCAACGTGCTCAAGACGCACTGGTTTCTTTTAGTCAGCGATACGTTGACGCGTGGCAACAGCAACACCAAAGCTTACCTCGCAATGAGGAGTTGGTGGACATCGTATCGCCATGCGTAGAAGAAAAGAGCGGTGACGCTGTGTTATGGAAACACTACCCACGTGAGCAATTCGCTGATTTTACTAACGTAGAAACAGGCATCGAGCTAACGCTGCATGAAGACATCAAAATCTTCTATGGCGCTCAATACAGCGCAGATATGAATGCGACGTTTGACGGTAATGAGCTGACACTTTTGCAAATTTGGAGTGATGAAGACTTCGAATGCCTGCAAGAAAACATTCTAGGTCACTTGGTAACGCAGCGTCGTCTAAAGCTGAAACCGACGGTTTTCATCGCAGCGACTGATGCAGAGCTGGATGTTATCTCTATCTGTAACTTAACTGGCAACGTGATTTTAGAGCGCTTAGGCACCAAAAATCGTGATGTACTCGCTGAGACATTGGCTGAGTTTTTAGAAAAGTTACAACCAGCGGTATAGATAGATGTACGTACTAGAACTTCAATTTGAGTGTTTTGATAACACAACGGTAAGCGCTGTCGACAAGGCGGTGAATGGCTTAATGGATGCACTGCGTTATAACGGACAAGTGCTAGGCCGTGAGTTTCCTATCGTGATGGGTGACGGCGAGTTTTACGTTCGTGTTGTCTGCCCGGAGCAAGATAGCTTACACCCCCGTAATCACTCAGATTTTGTGAAAGTGTGCTTAGATCGTCTGTCTAATGCGAGCCTGCTTACTCCTAAAATGCGCTTGCTGGGTCGAGATTTGAACTCAGAAGAAGTGGCTGAAGATGAAGCGCCTAGTTGGCAAGTACTGTACACCACCTTTGTGCATACCTGTTCACCGCTACGCAGTGGTGATAGCTTGTTGCCGATCCCACTATACCGTAATCCACCTACCTTTAATGGCGACCATAAAGCCGTGCTGAAATGGCAGACGGAATGGCAAGCCTGTGATGAAGTACAAATGGGTGGTGGTTGTCGAGCTGAACACGCGACCTTGACGGAAATCAGCGATACCAAAAGCGTACTGTTTAAACGCGGTTGGGGCTTAAGAGGGCGTATCGAGTATCTGACTAAGATTCCTACTTACTACTACTTGTACCGTGTAGGTGGCATTAGTTTGAAAGACGAAAAAGAGCGTAAATGTCCGCAATGTGGTGGCGAATGGCTGCTAGATGCGCCGATCCACGATATTTTCTATTTCAAGTGTGATGATTGCCGTTTGGTATCAAACATCTCTTGGGATCAGCTAAAGTAACGACGGTGTTCTTAGCACGATAGGCTCATGAGTGAGCTTCGAGTGATCGAAAAAGGGGCTGACACAATGTCAGCCCCTTTTGGTATCTATAGGGTAGTGAAGCGAGGCAGATTACCAGCCTTTAACTACGCCACCTTGGAAGATGTCAGAAGCTGCGTTGTACACTTCTTCAGTTTGGTAAGCTTTAACGAAGTTTTGTACGTTCTCAGCGTTTAGGTTCTCTTCACGAGACACGATTAGGTTCACGTATGGAGACTCTTTGTCTTCAACGAATACGCCATCTTTTTGTGGAGTCAGGTTGATAGAGCTCGCGTAAGTTGTGTTGATGACAGACAGAGCTACGTCATCAAGAGAACGTGGTAGTTGTGCTGCGTCTAGCTCAACAATCGTTAGGTTCTTAGGGTTCTTAACGATGTCACGTACTGTTGCTAGAAGACCAGCGCCTTCACGAAGCTCAAGTAGACCTTGTTGCTCAAGAAGCAGTAGAGAACGACCTAGGTTTGTCGGATCGTTTGGTACAGCGATGCGCGCGCCATCTTGGATTTCATCTACCGATTTCACTTCTTTCGAGTAACCCGCAATTGGGTAAACAAACGTGTTACCAGCGATTGTCAGTTTGTAACCACGGTCAGCCACTTGCTGATCTAGGTACGGTGCGTGTTGGAATGCGTTGATGTCGATAGAACCGTCATCTAGTGCTGCGTTTGGTGTTACGTAATCAGTGAACGTTACTAGTTCAACATCTAGGCCGTACTTCTCTTTCGCTACTTTAGCTGCAACTTCTGCAACCTGAGCTTCAGCACCTGCCATTACACCCACTTTTACTTTAGAAGTGTCGACTTCTTTATCACCACAACCTGCTAGAACTAGCGCTGAAGCTGCCGCTGCGATAGTTAGTAAACCTTTAAGGCTAAATTTCATAATAATCTCCTTTTAATAAATCTATTTAATTTGGTTCAGACGACTCTGTTCTTAGATTGTTTGCGTGTAAACGCTGAGTCTTATCTGTGGTCAACACGGCGAACTAATGAATCACCGATCGATTGAATAATTTGTACAAGCACAATCAACATCACTACGGTCACTGCCATGATGGTCACATCGTAACGGTGGAATCCGTAACGAATAGCCACATCGCCTAGGCCGCCACCGCCAACTGTACCTGCCATTGCTGAGTAGCTCACTAGGGTAACGAGTGTGATGGTTACTGAGTTGATAATAGTCGGTAGTGCTTCAGGAAGCAGAACTTTGCTAATGATTTGTGTTGGTGTCGCGCCCATTGATTGCGCTGCTTCTACTAGACCTGTTGGTACTTCAAGCAGTGCACTTTCGATAAGACGAGCAACAAATGGGATTGCGCCAATAGTCAGTGGAACAATTGCCGCTGTTGTACCGATAAAGGTACCAATCAGCATCTTAGTCAGTGGGATAATCGCAACCATCAATACCAAGAAAGGTACTGAACGGCCTACGTTGACTACCGCACCAAGAATTTGGTTAAGCTTAGTGTTTTCTAGCAAACCGCCTTTTTTGGTGGTGTGTAGAATCACGCCTAGGGGAATACCGACAGCAAAGCCAACAATGCCTGCCACAGCAACCATGTAAAGTGTTTCGCCAGTTGCTTCTAATAGAAGGTTACCGTTAAGGCTGATCCAGTCAGCAATCTCGTTGAAACTAAAGGACATAACCAAGCACCTCTACTTTTACATTGTTATCGCGTAGGAATTGGATAGCAGCATTATCATCTACTTCGTTGCCGAACAGTTCAGCCACCATCATGCCGAACTTCACGCCGCCAGCGTAATCAAGGTCAGAACTTAGAATGCTGACATCGATATTAAATTTACGAGCGATTTGCGTCATTAGCGGAGCATCAACGGTTGCACCTGTGAACTCCAGGCGTACCAGAGGGTAACTGCCATCTACTCGAGTTTCTTGTAAGCGCGCTTGGTAATCTTCAGGGATTGTTAGATCTAAGGTTGAACGAATAAATTGATGCGCTAACTCAGTCTTAGGATGCGCAAAGATATCGCCAACCGTGCCTTTCTCTACCAATTCACCACCACCGATGATCGCCACTTCGTGACAGATGCTCTTAACCACATCCATTTCATGCGTAATAAGCAGGATAGTAATGTTTAGCTTGCGGTTGATTTCACGCAGCAGTTCAAGAATCGATTGAGTGGTTGCGGGATCCAGAGCACTGGTCGCTTCATCACACAGTAGTACTTTCGGGTCTGATGCCAATGCACGAGCAATCGCGACACGCTGCTTTTGACCGCCACTTAGGTTTGCAGGGTAAGTATCACGCTTGTCTGCAAGGCCTACCAGTTCAAGGAGCTCGCTGACTTTCGCTTCGATAACCGCTTTATCTTTACCAGCTAGTTCTAGAGGTAGTGCTACATTGTTAAATACAGTACGAGAAGACAGCAGGTTGAAGTGCTGGAAAATCATGCCGATGTTACGGCGTGCTTCGCTAAGTTCTGATTTGCTCAGTTTTGTTAGGTCGATACCGTCAACAATCACTTCACCTGAAGTTGGGGCTTCCAACATATTTACACAGCGGATTAGGGTACTTTTGCCTGCACCTGAAGAGCCGATGACTCCAAAGATTTGACCTTGAGGAATGTGGAGGTTGATATCAATTAAGGCATTGATTTCTTTAGTGCCTTGATAAAAAACCTTATTGACTTGATTCACTTTAATCATAGAGAAACCCGTGCAGGTAGAACAGAATAATATGTCGATAGCTCGCTCGATTTACAGATGATGCTATGGTGTTCCGTGATCTAAGTCAATAGATATTTTTACGTCTAGACGGCTAAACGTCGATTGTATTGCTGAGATGGAAACAAATCGTTAACGAACGCAAAACTAAATAGATAGTGATGAAGCAAATAAAGCGTGTAATAATTAATGATTAATAGAGAGTTGATAGAGAACAAAATTTTGTCTAAACCTGCTGTTTTTTTAGATCGTGATGGTGTGATTAACGTTGATCACGGCTACGTACATGATGAGCATGATTTTGAATACATCGATGGTGTGTTTGAAGCGGCGAAAGCGTTTAAAGATATGGGTTATTTATTGGTGCTTGTGACGAACCAGTCTGGTATTGCTCGTGGCATGTTTAGTGAAGACCGTTTTCTCTCTTTAACGCAGTGGATGGATTGGAACTTTGTCGATAATGGCGTTGAGCTAGATGGTATTTACTACTGCCCTCACCACGCTGAACACGGCATTGGTGACTACAAACAAGATTGTGATTGTCGTAAGCCAAAGCCTGGCATGTTCATTTCCGCGCGTGACTTTCTAAAGATTGATATGGCTAACTCTGTGATGATCGGCGATAAAGCTGAAGACATGATGGCTGCAGAAGCGGCAGGTGTTGGCACTAAGGTATTGGTAAGAACCGGTAAACCAATCACTGAAAAGGGTGAAGCCTTGGCAAGTGTTGTCCTTGATAGCATTGCGGACGTGCCTGCTTTCCTAAAAGGCTAAGACATTTCACTACCTTCAATGGTATAAAGATGAGGAACGAAGTATGAAAGCTATGTTAGTAGCATCTCTATGTACGGTAGCACTAATGGGTTGCTCTAAGTCAGCAGCGCCTGACAGTGCTACATCGGACAATCAATTCGTGACTTATCAATGTGAGTCTGACGTTTCATTTGAAGTGGCTTACCTTGATAATGAAAAAGCGGTATTACGTTTACCTGAAAATGAATACCGCCTGACTCAAGTAGCGGCTGGCTCAGGAACCAAGTACATCTTAGATGATGGTACTGGAGAGTTAATCAACAGCGTTACTTTACGTACCAAAGGTGATAACGCACGCCTAGAACTTGGTCGTGTGGTGTATCGAAACTGCAGCAAGTAAGCCATCTTTAATCGCTAAGATTTACAAACAGTTAAGTGAGGGTGGATGCCCTCACCGCTTCTTTTCCTTCCTTTGACGTTAGACCTTTTATGAGCAAAAAACTCACTATTCTTGATATTGCTAAGCTGTCTGGTGTTGGTAAGTCGACCGTATCTCGCGTTCTGACCAATGATCCTAAAGTGAAACCTGAAACCCGTGAAAGGGTAGAAAGAGTAATTCAAGAATCTGGGTATACGCCTTCAAAGTCTGCGCAATCGATGCGTGGTGGTAGCCAAAAAGTGATTGGCGTGATCATCTCTCGTTTGGATTCTCCTTCTGAAAACAAAGCCGTCAGCACCATGCTGTCTGAGTTGTACCAAGCGGGCTACGATGTGGTGATCATGGAAAGCCAGCTCGACAGAGAAAAAGCCAACGAGCACCTACAAGTTCTAAAGCGTCGTAACGTTGATGGCATCATTGTGTTTGGCTTCACGGATTGCGATATCCCCGCGATCGAAGCGTGGGGACATAAAGCCGTGGTCATTGCGCTGGACACTGAGAACGTAACCTCGATTAACTATGACAACCAACAGGTGATCAATAGGGCGTTGGCGTATTTAACGGATCAGGGGATCTCTGATGTTGGTTTCATTGGGGTTGATCCTAGCGATAAATCAACCGGTGAACTTCGTCTAAAAGCTTACCTAGATTGGTGCGAGGACAGTAGAGTGATAGCGAACTATCGTACTGGTCAACTTCATCATGAAAGCGCTTATCAGTTGGTGGATGAGGTACTCACTCCAACGACTCAAGCGATTGTCTGTGCCAGTGATACTCTCGCTCTTGGGGTCATCAAACGCTTGCAAGAACGACAACGTGAAGATGTGGTGGTGACTGGTGTCGGCGGTAACGATCTTCTTTCTTTCCTATTCCCTCGGGTCTTTAGTATTGATCCGGGCTACCAATCAGCGGGTAAACTAGCTGCTAATCTATTGATCTCTCAACTTTTAGGTAACACAGAGATCTCTCATCACACCCAATCACCGATTCAATAATCCATTCAACTAAGCGAAACTGAACTGCTTAGATTAAAATTAGACTGTGATCTCTTTCAATTAATGGGACTGTTCCCATTTTAATTTATCATTCAGCTAGGCATTATAATAACCACTTTTGGGAATGTTCCCATTGATCTAAATCTGAGTGGTTATTACTCAATGATTTAGATGAGTCATTGAATAAAACCAGGGTGGGGTAGTATGAGTAAGATAGCGAAGCAAGACATTGCGCGTCTTATCGAGTTAGTTGGTGGTAAAGAGAATATTGCGAGTGTCAGCCACTGCCTGACTCGACTACGTTTCGTATTGAATGAGACAGATCAGGCAAATAAAGCAGAACTCGAAAAGCTCAAGCTAGTAAAAGGCTGCTTTACTAATGCAGGCCAATTTCAAGTGGTGATTGGCACCGAAGTTGACGAAGTGTATGCACTGCTGATTGAGCAAACGGGCAAAGAGGCCTCATCAAAGGATGAAGCGAAATTGGCTGCTCGTCAGAACATGAACTTCCTTGAGCGTGGTATCTCCCATTTAGCCGAAATTTTTGTGCCACTGCTGCCTGCCATTATTACTGGTGGTTTGATTCTTGGTTTCCGTAATGTGATTGGCGACATTCGCATGTTCGATGGCAAAACCTTAGTTGAAATCAGCCAATTCTGGGCAACCGTTCACTCTTTCTTATGGCTTATTGGCGAAGCGATTTTCTTCTTCCTACCGGTTGGTGTGTGTTGGGCGACGGTTAAGAAGCTCGGCGGAACCCCTATTTTGGGTATTACGCTCGGTGTGACCTTAGTGTCGCCGCAGTTGATGAACGCTTACATGATAGGTAAAGCCGTTCCTGAAGTGTGGGACTTTGGCTTTTTCGTGATTGAGAAAGTTGGCTATCAAGCACAGGTGATCCCTGCGATGCTCGCGGGTGTGGCATTAGCCTTCATTGAAACCAACCTTAAGCGCATCGTGCCTGCTTACTTGTACCTTGTGGTTGTGCCATTTGTATCGATCATTTTGTCTGTGATTCTGGCTCACGCCTTTATTGGTCCATTCGGCCGTATGCTAGGTGATGGCGTCGCATTTGCAGCGAAAGTGGCCATGACCGGTGACTTCGCGATTCTTGGTTCAGTGGTATTTGGTTTCCTTTACGCACCTTTGGTTATCACGGGTATTCACCACACAACCAACGCAGTGGATTTGCAGTTGATGCAAGACTTAGGCGGCACGCCAATCTGGCCTTTGATTGCGTTATCTAACATTGCACAAGCTTCAGCGGTTGTTGGCATCATTATTTTAAGTAAACGCGAAGGTGAACGAGATATCTCGGTTCCAGCTGCAATTTCTGCCTACCTAGGCGTAACAGAGCCTGCGATGTACGGTATCAACCTTAAATACAAATTCCCAATGTTGAGCGCAATGATAGGTAGTGCCGCAGCAGCCGCTATTTGTGGTAGCGCAGGCGTGATGGCGAACGGCATCGGTGTGGGCGGCTTGCCAGGAATCTTGTCTATTCAACCGCAATATTGGTCTGTTTATTTAGTGGCGATGTTGGTAGCGATTGTATTGCCAGTGACTTTAACGCTGTTCTTCTACAAGCGTGCACAGTCAAAAGGTGAGCTCGAAACAGCAAACGCGTAGCGCATCTTAATAAGCGGTGATTTCAATCCAGTCATCGCTTTTTCCCTTAGAAACGACTTCTATCGACCATGTGAACATGGTGATTTTTATTTATTATTTTTTGGTAAGTGAGTGTTAGAGATGGCGATAACTGAACATGATGAAAGCTGGTGGAAAACCGCAACCATCTATCAAATCTACCCAAAGAGCTTCTGTGACAGTGGCAGCAAAGGTACTGGTGATATTAAAGGGATCATTTCGAAACTGGACTACCTCAAACACTTAAGTGTTGATGCGATTTGGTTAACGCCAGTATACGCATCACCAATGATCGATAATGGCTACGACATTTCAGATTACTACGCGATTAACCCTCAATTTGGCACCATGGAAGATTTCGACCTGTTGCTGGCTGAAGCGCATCAGCGTGGTATTCGTATCGTGATGGATATTGTGGTTAACCATACTTCCACTGAGCATGCATGGTTCCAATCCGCATTGGGTGATAAAAACAGCCCTTATCGTGATTACTACATCTGGAAAGATCCTGTAAACGGCGAAGCACCAACTAACTGGCAATCCAAGTTTGGCGGTAATGCATGGGCGTTAGACGAAGCGACTGGTCAATATTACTTTCACCTGTTTGCCAAGGAGCAGGCCGACCTGAACTGGGAGAATCCGGTCGTACGTGAAGAAGTGAAAGACGTTATTAGCTTCTGGGCTGAGAAGGGCGTCGATGGCTTCCGCTTGGACGTGATTAACCTGATTTCAAAGCAGCAAGATTTCCCTAATGATGATATCGGTGATGGTCGCCGTTTTTACACAGACGGCCCACGTGTGCATGAATATCTAAAAGAGATCAGCGAAGCGGTATTCCAGAAGTATGGCAGCGTGACAGTAGGCGAGATGTCCTCAACTACATTGGAGCACTGTCAGCAGTATTCGAACATTGATAACAGCGAGCTATCGATGGTGTTTAACTTCCACCATCTTAAAGTGGATTACACCAATGGTGAGAAGTGGACCAATGCACCATTTGATTTCTTGCAACTCAAATCGATCTTCAACCATTGGCAAACGGGCTTAAATGGAAAAGGTTGGGGCGCGCTGTTTTGGTGTAACCATGACCAACCGCGAGTGGTGAGCCGTTTAGGTGATGATAAGAACTACCGTGTTGAGTCGGCTAAAATGCTGGCTGCGTCTGTCCACATGATGCAAGGCACACCTTATATTTATCAAGGTGAAGAGATTGGTATGACGAATCCAGGTTATACCGAAATTAGCCAGTATCGCGATGTCGAGAGCACTAACATGTACGACATCATGGTCAATCGCGATGGTGTGGAGCATAAAGATATGATGGCGATTCTAGCGCAGAAGTCTCGTGATAACTCTCGTACTCCGATGCAGTGGAACAGCGAAGCATTCGCGGGCTTTTCAAAAGCTCAGCCATGGCTGGATGTTGCGAACAACTACCCTGAGATCAATGCAGAGCAAGCACTGGAAGATAAAGACTCGGTGTTCTATTTCTACAAGAGTTTGATTGAACTTCGTAAAGAAGTGCCTGTGATTACTCATGGTAGTTATCAAGATTTGCTACCTGAGCACCCATCAGTATTTGCGTATTCTCGTGAGACTGAAGAGCAGACTCTGCTGTGTATTAATAACTATTATGGTGAAGAGACGGAATGTGCTTTACCTGAGCGTTTTGATATGACGAATGCCAAGTGTGTGCTTTCTAACTATCAAGAGGCAGACGATTCAGTAACATCGCATCATCAAGTCTTGCGTCCTTACGAAACTCGTATTTTGTTGATTGAGGGCTAGGTAGTCAGCTCACTTTCTTAAGGTCTATCTAATCATAAAATAAAGCTCATGACCTTCAGTACCCCAGTTGGTCATAAGTTTGCCAACAAGGCTTTGGATTGCTCCACTTACATTAATTCAATCTGGCTAATCTTTAAGTGAGCTATTTGTGCTGGATAGGGTGCGCAAAAGGTAAATACTAGCTGTTTTCGTTATGAAAAACAGCTAGTAATTCATTGATTGGATAGCTGGTGTTAAGACGCGTAGTTCACCGAATAGCGTGTAGGCTTATGATTCATCGCTAGTACGATATTCAGTACTGCTGTACCTAGCACTGACACTGCAATCACCCAAGGCGATACAAAGAAGAACGAGGCAAACAGAATACACGCGTCGATCGCCATTTGAGTTTTACCCACTGAGATGCCGTAGCGATCTTGAATAAATAGACACAAGACGTTGAAGCCACCTAGGCTAGAACGGTGGCGGAACAGAATCAGCATACCCAAGCCCATCAATAAACCACCGGCAACGGCACAGTAGATCTCATTATGAACTTCGAGCGAAATAACCAAGTATAAATGATCGGCAAACACAGACACTAAAGCACCGGAAATCGCACTGCTGATCGCAAAGCTGTGACCAAAACGTTTCCACGCCAATAGATAGAATGGACAGTTAGCGGCAAAGTATAAAATACCAAAGGTTACAGGCAAAAATTGACTCAACAGTAGAGCCAGACCAGTAGTGCCTCCGGTAAGCAGATTCGCAGACTGTAAAAAGAAGACGCCTAACGCTACTAAAAACGTGCCCGTCAGGACTGCAATCCAATCTTCTTTACGTGAGTGTTTTTCCATCGTTTTAATAATTACCTAATCAATAAAGGCGTGCATAGTAGAGAAAAACTTAAGCTTTCGGTAGCTAGAGGGGCAAAATTAAGGTAAACCTATGTAATCTGCGTTTTACAGGGTGTAAATCGTAAAATTGACAGTAAGGAACATCTTTGGTTGGATAAGCCCGATAACCATGATGAATCTTATTTGTGATTATGAAAAAACGGCATGATAAAATTGCAATTAGCTCTTTATGACCTAGATCAAATTATGTAGAATGCGTCACATCAAAACGGTGACGGAAACGTTTGCTTTCGGTCGTTGTGTGGTTTTTTTGAAACTTTCAGTACAATCTGAGTCAGGAGATACAGATGCTTAAGCGTGACATGAACATTGCTGATTACGATGCGGATCTATTCGCAGCTATTCAAGAAGAAACTCTTCGTCAGGAAGAGCACATCGAACTTATCGCTTCAGAAAACTACACAAGCCCACGTGTAATGGAAGCTCAAGGTTCTCAGCTAACAAACAAATACGCTGAAGGCTACCCAGGCAAGCGTTACTACGGTGGTTGTGAGTACGTAGACAAAGTTGAAACTCTAGCAATTGAACGTGCATGTGAGCTGTTTGGTGCTGAGTACGCAAACGTACAGCCTCACTCAGGTTCTCAAGCAAACAACGCTGTATACATGGCGCTACTAAACGCAGGCGACACAGTTCTAGGTATGAGCCTAGCGCACGGTGGTCACCTAACTCACGGTTCTCCAGTAAACTTCTCTGGTAAGCTTTACAACATCATCCCTTACGGCATCGACGAAGCAGGTCAAATCGATTACGAAGAGATGGAAAAGCTGGCTATCGAGAACAAGCCTAAGATGATCATCGGTGGTTTCTCTGCTTACTCTCAAATCTGTGATTGGAAGCGCATGCGTGAAATCGCGGACAAAGTAGGTGCTTACCTATTCGTAGATATGGCTCACGTAGCGGGTCTAATCGCGGCAGGTGTTTACCCGAACCCTGTTCCACACGCGCACGTTGTTACAACAACAACGCACAAAACGCTAGCAGGCCCTCGTGGTGGCCTTATCCTTTCTAACGAAGGCGAAGATCTTTACAAGAAGCTGAACTCAGCAGTATTCCCTGGCGGCCAAGGTGGTCCTCTAATGCACGTTATCGCTGGTAAAGCAGTAGCGTTCAAAGAAGCACTAGAGCCAGAATTCAAAGAGTACCAAGCACGCGTAGTTGCTAACGCAAAAGCAATGGTTGCTGAATTCCTTGAGCGTGGTTACAACATCGTTTCAGGTTCTACAGAGAACCACCTGTTCCTAGTTGACCTAATCAACAAAGACATCACAGGTAAAGAAGCAGATGCAGCACTAGGTGCAGCAAACATCACAGTAAACAAGAACTCAGTACCAAATGATCCACGTAGCCCGTTTGTAACGTCAGGTATCCGTATTGGTTCTCCTTCTATCACTCGTCGCGGTTTCTCAGAAGCAGACGCGAAAGAGCTAGCGGGTTGGATCTGTGACATCCTAGATAACATGGGTGATGAGTCTGTTATCGAAGCAACTAAAGCAAAAGTATTAGAAATTTGTAAGCGTCTACCTGTTTACGCTTAATTTTTTCTGCGTAGAGTGAACGAATTTCTGTGTCGCACATACTCATTTGCTAGCGCAAACTCCGTGTGAGCTCCTTGAACTTCGCTCATCTACTTTGAAAAATGATGATACTAGAGGCTCCTTTAATAGGCTGTCTCTTATACACAAATCCCTAAGCCACGCTTGGGGATTTTTTTTGAACTA
>NZ_JAEFCE010000075.1:0-21541 GCF_016406055.1 Vibrio sp. IB15 | reverse complement strand
TCCTTAGCCTTTAAGGCTTAAGTTTAGACAGTTACACAGAATTTAGGACAGTCTCCTATTTACTCTTCCCACTCAGGGAAAGGGTCTTCCAGAGACAACCAATTGTTGCGCCCTTGCTTCACTTCATCTTCTGTCAGCAAACATTCGTTAAGACGGGCAATCAATTTCTCTTGTTCTAACCCCTGACCAATAAACACCAATTCTTGTCGCATATCGCCATAGGGTTCTTGCCAAATGTTGTTGATGGCATCAAGGGAGTCTTGATCCGTCGGCCAATCCTCTTTCGGAATTGATTTCCAAAACATACCAGCGGCACCATAACGTGCGATGCCGCCCGCTTGGCTCCACTGGCCGACGAAGTCCGGTCTTGTTGCTAACCAAAAGTAACCTTTAGAACGAAGCAGTTTGCCGTAGTCTTCTGCGTTATGGAGGAAATCATAGAACTTTTCTGGATGGAAAGGACGCCTCGCATGATATGCAAAGCTGGAAATACCATATTCTTCGGTTTCAGGTATATGTTCGCCACGCATTTCTTTCAACCAACCTGGGGCTTGTTGTGCCTTTTCAAAACTAAAGCTCTGCGTGTCGAGTACCGCATCAAGTTCCACTTCACCATTCGAGATAGGAATAATAGTGGCTGAGGTATTGAGTGTTTTTAGAATCGCTAAAAGCCTTTCGATTTCTGTTTTTTCAGCTAGGTCGGTTTTACTTATCAGGATAACGTCTGCGAACTCTACTTGATCAACGAGCAAGTCGGCGACGCTGCGTTCATCGTCCTCACCCAACGACTCTGGCGTCTCTGTTAAGAACTTAGCTTCATCGTAATCTCGTAGGAAGTTGATGGCATCAACCACTGTTACCATGGTGTCTAAACGGGCAACGTCTGACAGCGAAAGCCCATTTTCATCGGCAAAAGTAAAAGTCTCTGCAACCGGGAGTGGCTCAGCGATACCAGTGCACTCAATAACTAGATAATCGAATCTTCCTTCTTGAGCGAGCTTGGTGACTTCTTCAAGTAGATCCTCACGCAGGGTACAACAGATACAGCCGTTACTCATCTCAACCAATTTTTCTTCACTGTGGTTGAGCGAAACTTCATTCTGAACGGTCGCTGCATCGATGTTGATTTCACTCATGTCGTTGACGATGACCGCAACTTTTCTGCCTTGTCTGTTGTTAAGAATATGACTTAAAACGGTTGTTTTTCCTGCGCCGAGAAAGCCAGATAAAACCGTAACAGGGAGTTTTGGGGTGTTCATGCTCATGCTCATCTTATTAGTGTAATGTTATAATATAACACCAAGCATGATCGGTGATCTTAACTCTGGCATCAAGCAGTTTATTACTGTGTGGAGAGCTGGACTTTATTGGCGTCTTTATTCGTTTTTAAATGGTAGAGGCTTAGATGCACGCAATAAAGTACATCGGACTCTTACCTGGTGTTGGGCTTCTATATACGAAGAGAAAAAGCATGTCATGACAAAAGAAGAACTTGTTGCTGCGCCGAAAAGGGCTATATGAATGAAGCTCTGTCGTGCTTCCACTATTTACCCATTTACTGTCTAAGGCTATGAAAAATCATAATACTGCTTGATTTTCTAAATCCCAAAAACGGTGAAACCCCGATGTTGGTAGCATCGGGGTTTCGAATTTTTAGATTTCTCGATTGGTAAGGTCGATTATCTTTTCTATGCAGAAGGCTGGATTAATCCAATCTTATTCCTTGGTAGGGAATTAGATGCGGATGAAGTCCATGTGCTCAACTTTTGGCTTGAACGCGTGACGTTGAACGTCTTGTGGCTTAACCTTAACTTCTGCGCCGTCAATCAGTAGAGTGATTGCTTCGTAGAACTCAGGCTTGTCCATTTGGTTGATCACTTCGTCGTGATTAAGTTCGATAGATACAGCTGCTGCTTCACCACCGTAGATTACAGCTGGGAATTTACCAGCGTGACGTAGGCGGCGGCTCGCACCTTTACCTAGTTCAGTACGTACTACTGCTTCAAATTTCATAGTTTTACTCTCAAATTAGTAAAAATTAACTTCACATCTCAATGCGACCTTGAGTATGTGGTAATGCTTATGCTGAACGAGTTCATGCTTAAGCGAGCGCGGATACTAACATCACATTTGAATATGAGCAAGTAAGAAGCCTATCACAAAGTGAATTTCCTTCGATATTTGGCTCGTTTGTAGATAAAACGCTCGCTAACCCTATTTTATCGCTTTCTTTACTCTTCTGTCTTGTTCTTTTGCCCTGTTTATATCGTCGCGAAATCATCAAGTTAATGAACGGAAAATGAATGTTCGCCTAAGGCTTGGTTAATGCTTGGTTAGGTAACCTTAGTGTTAATTAATCAGCAGAATGAATAGGTGAAAACATGGAACCGGTAAGTATTGTCGTTATTACGTTAAACGAAGAGAAACGCATTAGTCGCTTAATGGAAGAGTTGAGCGTGCAAACCCATCAAGAGTTCGAAGTGATCGTGGTCGACTCAAATAGTGAAGATAACACCAGAGAAGTCGCACAAGCCTATGAAAGTGCATTGCCAAAACTGACAGTCCACCATATGCAAGAACGCGGTGTTAGCCTTGGTCGAAACACCGGGGCTGCTTTGGCACAATACAACAGAATCCTTTTCTTGGATGCCGACGTAAGCCTGCCTCGTAACTTCCTTGCAAAGGCGCTTTATGAGTTAGAAGAGAACAAGCTTGAAGTTGCTGGCGTATACATGAGTTCAAAAGGGCTGCCATTGGTTCATAAATTCGGTTATGGGCTGTTTAATGCGGGCTTATTTGCGACTCAGTTCTTTTTCCCGACCGCGATTGGCGCGTGTATTTTCTCAACCAAACGAGCACATGAAGAGATCGGTGGTTTCGATGAAGAGATTTTCCTTTGTGAGGATTGTGATTATGTAAAACGTGCGAGCAAAACATGGCGATTTAGATTCCTAAATATGACCTTCGGTTTTGACCCACGTCGATTAGACCAAGATGGTGTTGTGAAGACGGGTTCAACTTACCTTAAAGCCAATATAAGACGCTTCTTTAAAGGCGAAATGCGTAACAACGAAATGAACTACAAGTTTGGTCACTACAAAGAACAGTAAGCATTGAGGTTGTTATGTTTGATGGACTAGGGCTGTTTTTGGGAGCATTGGGTGATGCTCTCATTGGCCCAAACTTATTTGTACCGGGAGAGCCATTTTTTATCGCTGCGGGCTTTCAACTGTATTCAGGTGCATGGATGGCGTTGGTGTTTGTAATGTTAGGTGGTTTCGTTGGGGATCAACTGAGTTACTTCATTGGTTTAAAGTGGGGAAGGACAGCCCAAAAGAAGCTAATTCAATTTCGACCAAAAACCAAAAGGCTGATCGCACGGTGTCGTTATCTCATTGCGAAAAAGGGCACATTCATTATAGTCGCGGCACGCCTTTTGGGTCCTATTGCTTGGGTTGTTCCTGTTATTGCAGGTTCTCATCGCGTTAAGTGGCACAGTTTTACGCTGTTGTCTTCGATAGGCTTATTGCTTGGCGGTGGTCAATTCATTGCTTGGGGTATGTTGTTGGCACATGGTGTCGAACAGTTTCCTTTATTGGGTGCGGTTAAGGTTTTCCTAAGCGAGCACCAAAGCTTACTGATTGGCTTAGTTGCAGTGACCATTTTTGTTGTTGTGGGCAACAAACTTAAATGGCGTAAGTTGACCTTAAAAACCAGCGCGTTTTTAGTGGCTTGGCTGTGTTACGCAAATTATGCCCATTTCTTCTGGAAAGCTGATGACTTTCAAAATCAACAAACATCGGCACCGATGAACTCGGTCGACTTACAACACGTGACTTACAAAGCGTTTCCTGGGCTTTCTCCAATCTATGATGCGCAAGCGATTAATGTTGTTTATGTCGGAGAATCGCCTCGTGAACTCATGAACCAGTTGGGCTGGATAGAAAATCAAACGTTCTCTCGAAATGATATTGAGTGGTCGAATTACCTTACTCTCCTAAAAGATAAAACACCGCCTGTATCTGACTTATATTGGCGAAATCAACCACAAGATATGGCCTTTCAATTGCCAGGTAACCTGATGAAGAGAAGCCATATTCGCTGGTGGCGCGCTGGTGTTGGTATTAAAACTAACCAGCCTCAGTGGTTAGGCGCAATTAGTTATGATGATGGCCTTAAAGTCACCCCTTACTCAGGCATTGTGACCGTCCTTCATAACATTGACCCGAATGTTGATGAAGAGCGAGATCGGTTGGCGCAGCAAATTAAATCCACTTACCCAAGTATCGAACTGGTTAACTTGCCTCTCGCGAATGCTGAAGTAATGAATGATCAACATGACTACTACACAGACGGAAAGATCTTGGTTATTGGCTCAACGACATACAGTGATGAATCACAAACCTTAGATGTTGCAGTGAATGATATATAAAGCGCGCCTTTAAGACGCTCTCTAACTTAGTTCCCGATAAATACGAACCTTGTTTGAATATCAATCAAACAAGGTTCTGTTATTTCTGCTTATTAAAGCCGAACATCTTTTGAGCGTTTCTATCGTTCTAATAGCGTCAACCTTGTCTATCCGAATTAAGGGTGAACAAGGGCGAAAGCTAAGGACAAAGTATGCAAATGAATCCGGTTGGTTGGTTTGAAATCTATGTCGACGATATGGTGAGAGCCAAATCCTTTTATGAGGCCGTCTTTAAAGTTACGCTAGAGAAGTTAGATAACGAAACGGGCATCGATATTGAAATGTGGGTGTTTCCTAGCGATATGGACAAATACGGCGCGACAGGGGCCTTGTGTTCGATGCCTGATGTTAAGGCCGGGGGCAATAGCACTATGGTGTACTTCTCTTGCGATGATTGTGCGATAGAAGCAAGCTTGGCGGCGGCGAATGGTGGTGTTCTACAAGTACCTAAAATGGCGATTGGACAGCCCGCTCTCTTCATGGATAACAAAGTTTCATCAGTGTGGTTATTGATACCGAAAGCAATGTCATTGGTTTACATTCGATGACTTAAATTTGCAGAGTAAAAACGGCACAGGATCAAAAAGGAGTTTATGCGTGATGCGTAAACTCCTTATTTTTATTCAAGGTATAACTGCTGTTCGAATGTAGTCGTCTTAAGAGGCCTGAGATACCTTTAGAACAAGAGAGGCTTTCAAGCCACCCATTGAGCTTTTGCTTAGCGTTAAGTTCCCGCGGTAACTGTGTGCCATTTCATTCACAATATTCAGGCCTAGACCGGTACCAGGAGTCGTTTCATCCAACCTTACGCCTCGTTTGGTCACCTGTTCGAGCTTTTCTTCAGGGATACCTTGTCCGTCGTCTTCAATAATCAATTCGACATTGCCATCGGTCAGTTCATTAGCGTGAACGCGAATAATACTGCCCGCCCACTTATAACTATTTTCGAGTAGGTTACCGACCATCTCATCTAGGTCAGTTTTTTCTACAGCGACCTCAAGTTCAGAGTCCAGCTCATTGATCATAGTGACTTCATTGGCGGCATAAACTTTATCAAACGCCATCGAGATCGCTTCAACACGTTCACAAGGCGACGACTTCACCGAAAGGATGTTCATTGCACCTGCCATACGAGCACGACCAAGGTGGTAATCTATCTGGCTTTGGATCTGCTGAATGGGTTGCTGTAACAGTTTCTTCTCGTTGTCAGGCAGCATCTCTATTTCATTTTTCATCACCGACAGCGGCGTTTTTAATGCATGGGATAGGTTCCCCGCGTGGTTACGTGCGCGTTCCAGTAATTCTTGGTAATGAAAGAGTAGGGCATTGAGGTCAGATACCAATGGAGAAACTTCTTTCGGGTAGTTATCGCTTAGCCCTTGCTGTTCACCCTTTCTCAGCATTACCAACTCACGCTGCATCTTACTAAGAGGTAATAGAGACCAGCTCACTTGAATACCAATTAACATCAGAACGCCGACAAACAACAACATTAGGATCAACCATACTTGGCCTGTTAGTTCTGCCAGCGTCGACTCGAGTGGGTCTTCGTCAATACCAATGGTGATGGTAATTGGGTCGCTCAGTGAAGGCAGGTAGATATCTTGCTCAATGTAAATCAGCTTCTCTTTTTCAGGTCCCTTAACGGAAGTGTGAATAGGAGAGCGCTTGATGGTGAGGTCTTTGTCCCATAGAGAGCGAGAACGAATGATTTGACCTTGAGTCGAAGCACGCCAATAAATACCGCTGTAAGGTTGGTTAAACCTCGGGTCAGACAGGCGTTCTGCCATGATTAGGTTGCCATTGTCATTGGTCTCAATATTGGCGGTCAGCTCGTCCATGGTCAGGGCAAGTTGCTGCTTCATGTCGTCGACAAGGTAATCGTTCACCAGTTTTGGTATACCAACACCGGCCGCTAATATCATCGCACCTAGCCAAAAAGCCGCAGCGAGAAGCAAGCGGCTTTTTAAACTGATGTTTTTAAGTGTTCGTTTCTTTAGATTCATGCATTTCCAGCCTGCCTTTGCTCATCGTTATCGACTTGTATTTCGATGATCAGCTATTTCGATGATCAGTACAGGCTGTCCACTTAGTGGGTGAGTGTGCTTGATTTCTCTTAGTTTAATTGATGTTTGTTGTTCTAATTAAATAGAGACTTATTCAGCATTCAGTTGGTAGCCAAGGCCACGCACGGTTTTGATGATCTTAGGTGCGATTTTCTTACGAATACGACCAATAAATACCTCAACCGTGTTTGAATCGCGGTCGAAGTCTTGTTTGTAGATATGCTCAACCAGTTCGGTGCGTGAGATAACCTTATTTTGGTTATGCATGAAATACGCGACAACCTTATATTCTAGTGCCGTTAGGCTGACTGCTTGGCCCTGCCACAACACTTTTGAACTGCGGGTGTCCAAGCTTAAATCACCAATTTGAAGAACTGGTGCAGCGCTGCCCGACGCACGGCGAAGTTGTGCGCGGATACGGGCAATCAGCTCAACCATTTCGAATGGCTTAGTGAGGTAATCGTCGGCGCCAGCGTTCAAGCCTTCAACGCGTTGAGTTAATGTGTCTCGTGCACTCAAGATAATCACTGGCGTATTGATGTTCTCGTCTCGAATGCCTTTTAAAACGGTTAGGCCATCAAGCTTAGGTAGACCTAGATCGAGAACAATCGCATCCCACTCTTCTGATGTCGCGCGATAAAGAGCGTCGATACCATCTTGGGAGAGTTCTGGAACCCAGTCGGCTCCCTCAAGTGTTTCAATAATCTGTTGGCCCAAACGAGGTTCGTCTTCAACGACTAAAATTTTCATAATTGTTCTTCTTAATTCTTGTAATGACTGTTCGTCGTACTTAACTATTCGTCGCGCTTAATTAGTCGCCGTGTTTAATTGCGTTTTTAAAGTTGCGGCCTTCAATCTTTAGAATGTCCAGCGTTTCGGCGTTGTATTCAACTTTTATGATGTTGTTTTGGTAATTAATTTTTAACTCATACACCCAAATATCATCATCTTCTTCTAGTTCGACTTTAATGATTCGGCCATGAAGGTCGTTTTCTACCGCTGCATACATCTCAGAGAAAGGGCGAATATAACCTTCTCGAACCGCTTCGTAGACCTCGTCTTGGTCTTCTTCAAATTCAATGCGGGTTCCTGCTTTATGAACGTCTTGCACTAATTCATGACTATTATGATGCGAGTCAGCCCATGCGCCAGCAGAAACAAATAAGCCTAAGCTTATACAAAACAAAGAAATCATAGCTTTACTAAACATAGCGAATCCTAGAGAAGGTTGATAGCGTTCAGTATAAAAAAGTAATTCTGAACAGAAAGTGAACCTGATTAATAATGAGAAATTGATACCTAAAAATTTGACGATGAGAGCGCCTACACATCACGGAGACTAACCATCAAGTGTTAAGAACGTAAGACTTATCTTTAACCTCAACGTTGCTGTAGCTCATCTTCGAATATCTTGTCTCTCATTTTCCAAAAGCGACCAACCTTACGTGCAATCACAAATTGTGGTGGGCGGAATCTATGCTGGTGAGCAACCACTTTTGACGGTGACGTTTCCTCAAAAGGTCTGTGTCTATCTGCAAGGTGAGGGCGAACAAACTGGTCTTTGAAGTTTTGCTTTTGTTTCTTGGTGGTTAATGACCAAAACTCATGGACTTGCGCTTGGTTTTCACCACGGTAGGTGACTTTAAGTTGCGATTTGCCTTTGTCGTTCTTAAGTACGTTAAGGTCCATTTCTAAACATTCAAACACCAAAGCATCTTTTAGGTTGAGTGCCTCTTTGAGCTTTTTGTCTGGGTCTACCAAGGTAGCGTCACACTCATGACAAATACGGGCCGCGATGTCGTTATCGGCGCCACACTCTCCGCAGTATTTGGCGCGGAAGCGATAGTTGCAGTGTTCTCTCTCACCTGTGTCTTCATCGGTAAAGTAGCCTTGGCATTTGCGGCCAAAGTGCTCAAGTAAGAAGCCGTTGCTGTCTAGCTTGCCCCAGAAGTTGTTATTGAAGCCGCAAGCTGGGCAGGGGATGGTGATGATTTCACTGTCAGAATCAGGCTTAGGATCGCCCACTTCTGGTTGGTAGAGATCATAGCTGTTACCTGCGTAATCGAGCACCAAACACTCTTTTTTGCCTGGAGATAAACGTAAGCCACGGCCAACGATTTGTTGATACAAGCTGATGGATTCGGTTGGACGAAGAATCGCGATTAAATCGACATGCGGTGCATCAAAGCCAGTGGTTAAAACCGACACATTGACCAAGAATTTGATTTTTCGTTCTTTGAAATCGTTGATGATTTGGTCACGCTCGAGTGTTGGCGTGTCACCAATGACAATCGCGGCTTCACCTTCAGGTAGTAAGCCTAGGATCTCTTGAGCGTGTCGAACGGTGGCTGCAAACACCATGATGCCCAGTTTGTCTTGGGCGAGGTGAATGATCTGATCGACAATCTGTGGTGTCGCTCGTTTTGATTGTTCGATCACCATATCCAGCTCGGCTTCTTTGTATCGACCCGTGCTCGAGGGTTTTAATTGTGAGAAGTCATAACTCAATACTGGCGCATCTATCATGCGAGCTGGTGTTAAGAAGCCTTCGTCGAGCAGGTAGCGAATCGGTAACTCAAAGATACAGTCTCTAAAGAATCTTGGTTCTTCCGAGCGCACTTGCCCACGAGTGTGGTATTGGTAAATCCACCCCATGCCTAAGCGATAAGGGGTTGCCGTTAAGCCAAGTACCTTGATGCCCGAGTTGTTTTCACGCAAGTGAGTGATCACTTTCTGATAGCTACTGTTCTTTTCATCGGGTACTCGGTGGCATTCATCGATAACCAAAAGTGAAAATTGGTTAGAGAATGAATCGAGGTTGCGAACTACAGATTGAACCGACGCGAATACCACTTGTTGGTCGGTCTCTTTACGGCCTAAACCAGCCGAGAAGATAGAGCCTTTTAACCCATAACCTTCATACTTTTCATGGTTTTGTTCAACCAGCTCTTTCACGTGAGCCAGTACCAATACACGCCCTTTGGCAAGCCTTGCCAGCTCAGCAATGACCAAACTTTTCCCAGCCCCTGTTGGTAGCACGAGAACAGCCGGTGTTTGGTGTTTTCTGAAGTAGTGAATGACTGATTTTACTGAGTCTGCTTGGTATGGGCGGAGTGTATACATATCGCGTCTTGTAAAATGGAGAACAAATAGTGTGAAATAGCTCAACTAATTGAGCAAAGGTGACTATAATACCCGACTTAGATTAGTTGAGGTATTCATGCGTTTAGATAAATTTCTGTGCGATGCACTAGGCATTACTCGAAAAGAAGCAACACACTTATTAAAAACAAAGACTGTGACAGTGAATGATGTCATGCAAAAAAGCGGTTCAGTTAAAGTAACTGAGCAGTGTGTAGTGGAGTGGCAAGGTAATGAACTGAATGTTCATGGCCCACGTTACATCATGTTGTACAAGCCGGAAGGGTTTGTTTGTTCGCATGAAGATGGCTCAAATCGCACCGCATTTGAATTGCTTGATGAAATCAAAATGGACAAGCTGCACTTTGCAGGGCGTCTAGATGTTGATACTACAGGTCTTGTTCTGATTACGGATGACGGTAAATGGTCTCACCGTATTACCGCACCAAAACACAAGTGTGAAAAGATGTACCGTGTGTGGTTGGTTGATCCAGTAGAACCAGACTACGTTGAAAAATTCAAAGAGGGCATCCAGCTGAAAAGCGAAGATGGCCTAACACTTCCTGCACACCTTGAAGTGCGTGCCGAGCGTGAAGTGCTATTAACGATTCACGAAGGCAAATACCACCAAGTAAAACGCATGTTTGCTGCTCTTGGTAACAAGGTAGAAGCACTACACCGTGAACGCATTGGTGAAATCGAGATGGACGAATCTCTTGAGCTAGGTGAGTACCGTTACCTAACGCAAGAAGAAGTTGATTCTATCTGGAAGTAACCCTTAGCTATTAATTTATAGCGCTCTCGTTGCAAAGCCGACCAAGGATGGCGTCGGCTGATGATGTTGACTGGTACTAGGAAAGTCTCAGCCAATCTTTTGACTTGCGTGTTCACGCCGGTCCTAGTTTTATCAGTTAAACATTCGGAGAACCATGCAGACATCTACCCCACAGAGCCCAAGCTCTCAACCAGAAACCCCTCAATTAGGCTTAGTGCTATTTTTGATTCTCGGTGCGATTGGTGCGTTGACGCCGCTCGCGATCGATATGTACTTGCCTGCGATGCCGACCATTGCCAAAGATCTTGGTGTAACGGCGGGCGAAGTACAGATAACGCTAACCGCTTATACCGCAGGTTTTGCGTTGGGGCAGTTATTGCATGGCCCATTAGCTGATAGCTATGGACGCAAGCCAGTACTCTTGATTGGTGTGTTCTTGTTTGCGATTGCTTCTGTGGTGAGTGCGACAACCCATGGCATTGAAGCGCTGACTTACGTTCGTGCTGCACAAGGTTTTGCAGGCGCAGCGGCAGCTGTAATCATCCAAGCAGTTGTACGTGACATGTTTGATCGTGAAGATTTTGCGAGAACCATGTCTTTCGTAACCTTGGTTATGACGGTTGCGCCACTTATCGCACCAATGATTGGTGGTTACTTGGCATTGTGGTTTGGTTGGCGCTCAATTTTTTGGGTACTGGCTATCTTTGCTGTGATCGTCATTCTAGCGGTATCGATGAAGATCCCTGAGACGCTACCGGTAGAAAATCGACAGCCACTGCGTTTCAAAACGACGATTCGTAACTACGCTCGTTTATGTAAGAACCCAACGGCAATGGGGCTGATTTTTTCGGGTGCATTTTCTTTCTCGGGAATGTTCGCGTTCTTAACCGCTGGTTCGTTTGTTTACATCGACATCTACGGTGTTCGTCTAGACCTATTTGGTTACCTGTTTGGCTTAAACATCGTTGCAATGATCTTGATGACGAGCATTAATGGCCGAATCGTGAAGAAAGTCGGTTCTCACGCGATGCTTCGAGTGGGTTTAACCATTCAGCTGTTCGCAGGTTTGGGGTTGTTGGTCGGCTGGTCATTAGATATCGGCCTGTGGGGCATTGTGCCATTCGTGATGCTGTTTATCGGCACACTGTCTACCATTGGTAGTAACTCAATGGCGCTCCTACTTAGTGGATACCCGAATATGGCTGGTACTGCATCATCACTCGCGGGCACATTAAGATTTGGTACTGGTTCTGTGGTTGGGGCAATCGTCGCAATGCTACCAAGTGATACTGCAGGACCAATGGCTATGGTGATGGCAGCATGTGCAATACTGTCAGCATTACTATATTGGACATTAGGAAAGAAGGCATAATGTCAAAATACTATATTGAAATTCAGAAGCTTGTGAACACCGCACTTGGTGAACTTTACGCATTACACAAGTCAGGCAAAGCGATTGACGCTCCTATCGCGAACAACTTATATCTTGTTCGCTGGGTAACTAAGGCTATCAAAGCACAAGCGTATGATCGTGTTGTTGTGCCTGATTTGGTTCGCTGGCAAAAGCAGGGCCGTTCAAAGGGTAACAACTCTGATTTAACTTTTACGTTTAAGCGAATCTCAGCGTTTTACGCTCAGTTCTTCCCAGAAGGTGAAGAGCCTAAATCACTGAAAGACAGTGACGTTGAAGCCTTTATGGACAAGATGTATGAGATGGGTTGGAGCGTATCGAGTGAAGATGAACTAACCACAGGTGGCAAAATTCAGTTCTTTACTGATGGTGAGCACTCATTCGCGCTATGTGGTAAGCAGTGTGATGACTCTTTCGACGGTGAGCTTATGGTTAAGCCGATGAACTGGTTTGTGCGTGGTAACCACGCTGAGTTTATCCAAGCGGCAATGGAAGCGGGCTTCATGCTTCATAAAGTGACTGACTATAAGTCTGCCGTGAAGTACCACGGTGAATACATTGTATACCCTGCTAACCAAGGCAACCAATTGGCTGAGATCCCAATTAGCTTTGTTGGTTAATGGGTAGATACGAGATGCGAGATTAGAGATACGAAGAGCGGAATTATCCGCTCTTTTTGTTTGCTTGTCATAGCGCCAGTCGCCACTAGAATCCCCCATTTGCTTTTAGTCTTTGCATCCCGTTACTCGAATCGCGCATCTGCTTTTAATCTTTTCGCATCTCGTTACTCGAATCCCTCATCTGCTCTTGTGCCTGATTATCTATCGCTTTTACCATGCCTTTAAAAATAAACAGATGAGCAGGCATCATTGCGAACCAATACAGTAATCCTAGGAAGCCTTTAGGGTGCCACCAAGCGGTGATGTTTAATTCACGTGTGTCTCCGTTATCAGAAACCGTGATTTCCAGTCGCCCTAAGCCCGGACCTTTCATCCCGAATAGCAGCGATAGGAATTGGTTCTCTTCACAGCGAATCACTTTCCAAGAGTCAATTTTGTCGCCCACTTTTAGAGTTGGCCCTTCTGGCATTTGTCGCACGGGCACTCCGCCACCAAAGAGAAGATCTAACCACTCCCTTGTGCGCCATAAAGCGTTAGCGAAGAAGTAACCCTGTTTAGGGCTTCCAATCTGTTGCGCTACGTGCCAAAGCGATTCTAGCGAGGCAGTCGACGTGATACTTGCACCTGTCTTCTTTGGGTAGTAACCGTATCCCGCTTGCCAGCGTTTAAAGGCGGTTTTATCAAAGCCCCACACATTACTTTTTACGAAGTTACCCTCAGCATGAATCGCTTGTTCAACCATGCTCTCGAACGACGCGAGCTTTTGCGGATATTTTTCTTGGATGGTAGTCGAGTTAGCTATGAAATCATGCTTTAAACCTGCGAGTAATGCTCTACCTATGTTGGAAGGGACAGAGGTCACCACGCCAAGCCAATAAGAGGCGATCTTAGGTGTAAGTAGGGAAGTCGCCCACAACCGAAGTGGACGATCGGCAGTTTTGGCGATATGCGCGAATTGATTGCGATAAGAGACGATACCTGGACCACCAACCTCAAAGGTCTGATTGTCGCTTGGGGTATCTTGCGCGAGCTTTAACAAGTAGTGATTGAGGTTTTTCAACGCGATAGGGTTGGCTTTCGAATCGACCCATTTCGGCGCAATCATGATTGGTAGGTTGTAAACGAAATCTCGCATTATCTCAAAGGCCGCTGAACCTGGGCCGATGATGACGCCAGCTCGAAGTTCAGTAACGGGAACCGATCCTTTGCGAAGGAGCTCACCGGTTTTCTTTCTCGCTTTAAGGTGTTCAGAATCGCCAGTTTGAGGCTGAAGTGAACTTAAGTAGATGATGTGTTGGTTTTTAGGACCAAGTGCGGAGACAAAGTTACGGGCCAGGCTTAACTCGTAGTCAATGAAATCATGACCTTCCGCCATACCATGGACAAGGAAGAAGATTAGGTCAAAGTCAGGGACTAAAGCTTGTGTTGCCGCTTGGTCAGCCAGATCGAGAAATTCGAGTGATAAATTCTCATGAGGCTCGGTTCGCGCTTTTAAGAAGTCGATGTGCCTTGCTGCAGCGGTTACTTGATAACCTTGTTCTAGCAGCAGAGGAAGCAGCTGTGAACCAACATATCCAGAAGCGCCTAAAACCAGTACTTTCTTCATCGTTACTCCATTTATATCTGTGGTTAAAAACCGAACATTGATATAATAGCGTGATATTTATCTATATTCATCAACACGTTCCGTTCAGGTGTGCCTATGCTGCTCTCTTCAATTATCCATCATACACGCGGCGACTTTGTTCGCAGGCTGATTGCTATTGCTTTGCCAATCACCTTGCAGAGCATCATGTTTTCAAGCCGAGGCTTGGTGGATGTGCTGATGCTAGGCCAGCTTGGGGAAGCTGATATTGCGGCAGTTGGTGTCGCGAGCCGAGCGATGTTTGTGACGACTATTATGCTGGTGGGTGTGACCACTGGTGGTGCTCTGCTTACTGCTCAGTATTGGGGAGCTGGTGATAGACAAGGGGTAAGGGAAAGTACCGCATTAACCTGGTTGGTTTCGACCCTGTTTGCTCTTCTGACGATTGTCTTCTTTGTCTCTTTCCCTGCTCAAATCATGGGTGTGACGACCGATTCTCAAGAAGTGATCAGTTTAGGTGTTGAGTACATCGTCATTACCTCTTTTAGTATGTTGGCGGTGTCGTGCGTTAGTAGTATGGCCGTGGGCTTACGAGCGATGCACAAACCCGGGCTAAGTACCTTCTTCAGTGGTATTGGTATCCTATCCAACGTGTTTTTAAACTGGGTGCTGATCTTCGGTAATCTAGGTTTTCCGGCTCTGGGTATCAAAGGTGCTGCGATAGCCACGGTATTAAGTGGCGCTATCGAAGTGGCGACCTTGTTTGGTTACCTCTATTTCTCTAAACACTTACTCGCTTTTGGGCTCTGTGACATCAAAGCTGCTGCGACGGTAGATAAAGTCGTTCGCTTCTTGAAGTTGTCGCTGCCTACAACCTTCAACTTCTTAGCTTGGGCTGGTGGCTTGTTCGCTTATCACGCCATCATGGGACAATCCGGTGTGCAAGGCTTAGCGGCGCTTTCGGTGATGACACCTGTTGAATCTATCTCATTGAGCTTATTGATAGGGATGTCGAACGCAGCTGCGGTATTGGTGGGGAACCAACTCGGCGCCAAAAACAATGAAGCGGTTTATTATCAAGCGCTCGGTATTACTATCCTGTGCTTTTTAACTAGTATTGTGGTCGCGATTTCCCTCTACTTTGTGCAAACACCAATTTTGAACGCGTTTAGTGCATTAACAGAAGAAACCCGAGCACTTTCTGAGAAGTTTATTCTGATCCTCAGTGTCGGCATTGTTATTCGCTCGATTCCGATGACGGTGATTGTTGGTGTGTTGAGAGCGGGCGGTGATGTTAAGTTCTGCCTTTACCAAGACCTGATAGCACAGTGGGTGATTGGTATTCCGTTAGCGGCTATCGCGGCCATCTACTTTAAATTTCCACCCGAGTGGGTGTACTTGCTTTTTCTCACTGAAGAGGTGATTAAGTGGAGCGGTTCGCTGTATCGCATGAAAACAAGAAAATGGATTAAAAACTTGATAGGAAGTTGAAGTAGGGCGCATCAATCGCATCACTTTATCGTTGGCATGTGATCTATCTTTCAAAATACTTCCTCCTAACAGGGAATTAGTGTAGATTCTCCTTCCAAATTCTAACTAATGCGAGCTGTTGAATGTTAAAGCTGTCAGACCTGTGTAAAGGCTATGTTGATGGGGGGGAATTCCACCCTGTTTTGCAAGGTGCTGAACTGACATTGAATCAAGGTGACCAACTCGCATTAATGGGCGAAAGCGGCTCAGGAAAAAGTACTCTACTTAACCTAATTGCAGGTTTGGATCTCGCTGACTCTGGCGAAATCGTTTTTCCAAACTTCAACATGCACGATTCTACCGAGCGTGAACGCACTGCTTATCGTCGAAACAACATTGGCCATATCTTCCAACAGTTCAACCTATTACCAACGTTGAATATCGCAGATAACATCCGTTTTTGCCGTCAACTAAAAGGCTTGCCTGAAGATAAAGGCCTTTGGAGACAGATTCTCTCTGCCTTAGATCTTATGCCTTTACTTGGTCGCTACCCTGAGGAAGCTTCTGGTGGACAACAACAACGTGCCGCGATTGCTCGTGCGTTGTACATGGAACCAAAGATCTTATTAGCGGATGAACCTACGGGTAGCTTAGATGAGCGTAATGCGGAAGCGGTAATGCGCTTGCTGACTTCTTTGGCTCGTCAATTAGAATGTACATTACTATTGGTCACACACAGTGAGAAAGTCGCACTGCATATGGGCGGCCGGATCCGCCTACAAGGAGGGCAACTGCATGTTATGGCCCGTAGTTAAGGCGCTACTCGGTCATTATCGACGTTACCCACTTCAGATTATCTTGGTATGGCTTGGCTTAACGCTAGGCGTATCACTATTGGTTGGTGTTACTGCTATCAACCAACACGCCAAGCAAAGTTATGCACATGGCGAAAAACTCTTTTCGAATCCTCTTCCTTACCGTATTCGACCAAAACACAACGCCAATAAAATTCCGCAAGGTTTTTACATCCAGCTTCGCCGTGAAGGCTTTCAACAGTGCTCTCCTTTTGATCACCATCGTATCACTGATGAAAATGGCGCGAACTTTATGTTGATTGGTATCGATCCTGTTTCGATGCTTCAACTGCAACCGGGCGTAGCGTTAAAAGATCTTAATACGTTGAACCTGATGAAACCGCCGTACCCAATCCTTGTGAGTGACGATCTTGCTGAACATATGGAGTGGAAGAACGGCGACTATATCCACCTTATGGATGGTTCTGAGCTTGGCCCATTAATGGTTGATCAAAATAACATCATTGATGGTACTCGGCTGATTGCCGATATCTCGCTACTTAGAATGCTGAAACGCAGCGCTGGTTTGTCGGTCATTGCGTGTTCAGACATGTCTACTGAAAAGTTTGAACGCCTCAAAAACATGCTACCTAATGGCTTGACGATTTCTCGTAGCTCGAAAGCAGAACTTGAGTCACTCACTAATGCATTCCACTTAAACCTAAAAGCGATGGGCATGCTGTCGTTTGTCGTAGGCTTGTTCATTTTCTATCAAGCGATGTCACTGTCTTTTATTCAGCGTCAGCCATTGGTGGGGATCTTAAGACAAACCGGTGTCTCGGGTTGGCAGCTCACTAAAGCGCTATGTTTAGAGCTATTGATTCTGGTTTTACTGAGCTGGATCTGCGGTAATGTCTTTGGTGTGATGTTGGCTAACCAACTATTACCTGCAGTGTCTTCTAGCCTTGGCGACTTATATGACGCCAATGTTGGCTTGACGATTGACTGGAATTGGCGCTGGAGTGGTTACAGCTTGATGATGGCATTGATTGGTGCGTTCTTAGCGTGTGCATGGCCATTGGTTCGCTTACTCAAATCTCAGCCGATTCGTTTGTCTTCTCGCCTATCGTTGATGCGTTTTGCAGGTACAGAGTTTACATGGCAAGCGTTGATTGGTTGTGGCTTCCTAGTTGCCGCAGTTGCGGTTTATGAAGCACCACAAACCCAAGAGTCAGGTTTTGCCATCATTGCACTAATGCTGGTGAGTGTGGCTCTGTTTACGCCGTTTTTGATGTGGAAACTGTTTAACAGTCTCTCCTATTCATTACGTTGGGTTCGTGCTCGCTGGTTCTTCGCGGACGCAGCATCAAGCATGAGCTACCGTGGTGTTGCGACTATGGCCTTTATGTTGGCGTTAACTGCGAACATTGGCGTTGAAACCATGGTCGGTAGTTTCAGAGACACCACGGATAAGTGGTTAACACAGCGATTAGCCGCGGACCTCTATATATACCCAACCAATAATGCGGCGGCTCGCATGAGTAACTGGTTGTCGGAACAACCTGAAGTAGATTCTGTATGGTGGCGCTGGGAAAAGGATGTCGCTTCTCCAGTGGGCAGTATTCAAGTGGTGAGTACTGGACCTTCAGAAGGCGAGCTTGCTGCACTGACGATTAAACTCGGCATACCGAATTACTGGTATCACTTACACCATTCTAAAGGTGTGTTGATCAGCGAATCCATGTCACTCAAGCTAGGGATTCGCCCTGGCGATTATATTGATCTCTACGATAACTTAGGTTCTGGCTGGCAGGTCGTTGGTGTGTATTACGATTATGGTAACCCTTATCACCAAGTGATGATGTCACATCGGAACTGGTTATACGGTTTTGCAGGTCGTGGTAATGTCGGACTGGGTGTAATACTAAAAGACGATGTGAATGCTATTGGGCTGAGAAGCAGGCTGGAAAGTGTATTTAGGCTTGGTTCTGAGCGTATTTTTGACAACAACAATATTCATAGCCAGGCGATGCGCGTGTTTGATCGAACCTTCGCCATTGCCGATACCTTGGGTAATATCACGTTGGTAATCGCCGTGTTCGGTATTTTCTTTGCGACGGTCGCTGGTGAGGTTTCAAGACAAAGGCATATATCGTTGCAACGATGTTTAGGCGTATCGGCGAAAGAGTTGATCCTTACCGGAAGTTTGCAGCTGTTTGTGTTTGGGCTTATCTCTTCGTTAATCGCAGCTCCACTTGGTTTAGCGTTGGCGAACTTGATTGTTGATATCGTTATCAAGCAGTCTTTTGGCTGGTCACTCGAGCTACAAGTGCTTCCTTGGGACTATTTCGAGACATTTGCTTGGGCAATGGCAGCATTGATGTTAGCTGGTGCTTTACCAGTGATGAGAATGATTCGGAACACACCGATGAAATCATTAAGGGATGCGCTTTAATATGTTTCTAAGGAATAGCTCAACTAAGTTAAGACACCGATTTCTATCATCCCTGTTGTTGATCAGTTTCTTTGGCATCTTTTTGAGTGTTTGGGGCTACTATTCTTATTTTGTCGACCCTGGCGAGAAAGGAGTCAACGAGATTAATTCGGTGTTGGTCAGCGAACACTTCAATGTATTTGAACCTGTCTTGCCTGACCGAGGCGTATCACTTCCACGAGACTTCAAGTTCCACCCGGAATTTCAGCACGAGTGGTGGCACTATTTTGCGTCTTTGAAAGGGGACGATGGCAAAGAATATTCAGTTCAGTGGAGCTTCTTCCGCATTGCAACGGATGAACGTGAAACGCCGGGATGGCAGAGCCCACAAGTTTACATTTCGAACGTGGTGATCTCTTCTAAATCCAAAGTGTGGAAAGAGCAGAGAATGGCTCGTGGTGGCATTGGCCAAGCGGGAATGACCAGTCGCCCATTTAGAATTTGGATTGATAATTGGAACTGGCGCTCACTGGGGAATACACCGTTTCCTGGTCGTCTACAATTACAAACGGATACGTTTGGGCTGCAATTAGATACAGTGGCGAAAGGGCCATATGTACTTAATGGCGAGAACGGTTATCAGAAAAAGCATGATTTGCTACCTGTCGCGTCGTACAACTTTAACGCGCCGTTTTTATCATTGAGTGGTGTACTGAATCTTGATGGCGTAGCTAAGGAAGTAGAAGGCACAGCGTGGGTCCACAAAGAGTGGGGCAGTGGCTTACTTGGAGCCGGTCAGCAAGGCTGGGATTGGTTTGTGTTTAACCTTGATGACGGTACAGCACTGAGCATCAACCGCTATCGCCATAATCAGCAGTTACCCTATGTGTTCGGGACGTTAGCCACTCGTTCTGGCAAGGTTTACCAGTTAACGGAATCGGATATCTCGATTCAGCCTTTGCAGAACACAACGCTAATGAATGGCAGACGAATGCCGCTCCAGTGGATCATTAACGTCCCTGAGCACGATATTAACCTGACTACACGTATCATACGCCGAGATATGTGGCTGCCATTTGTCATACCTTATTGGGAAGGGCCAATAATGGCTAGCGGCAGCCATGAAGCGACCGGCTTTATGCAGCTCACCGGCTACTAAAAAACACCTAAGGCTATCATTTGATAGCCTTTTTTTATGTGTCCTAGTTTTGTTAGCACTCAATGAATTATGCATACAGGTGTGATGTTCTCATCTATACTTAATTTGTGGTGCATAACAATATTATGGAATATGCGACGTATTGTTTAGTATTTGTAGGAAAAACCGAAGTTAAACATCCAAAGAAGTGATTATCTATTGATAAAGCTTGGATATAAACTCATGGTTATTCTTTGTTATTCGTTTATTTAAATAATAAATATAAGGGCGAAATCATGACCGACGTCATCCGTGACTTCTTTAAAATGGAATCTGCTGGCGGCATCATCCTAGTTATCGCTGCGGCGTTCGCAATGTGTGTAGCAAACTCACCACTGAACGAAATGTACCAGGGCGTCCTGCACAGTTACGTTCTCGGTATGTCTGTGTCTCACTGGATCAACGATGGCTTAATGGCTGTCTTCTTCCTTCTAATTGGCTTAGAAGTTAAACGTGAGCTTTTAGAAGGCGCATTAAAGTCTAAAGAGACTGCTATCTTCCCAGCTATCGCTGCGGTAGGTGGTATGTTGGCTCCTGCACTTATTTACGTGCTATTTAACTCTAGTAACCCTGAAGCGCTTCAAGGTTGGGCTATCCCGGCTGCAACTGATATCGCATTCGCGTTAGGTATCATGGCGCTTCTTGGTAACCGTGTACCGGTAAGCTTGAAAGTGTTCTTGCTAGCTCTTGCAATTATCGATGACCTAGGTGTTGTTGTGATCATTGCATTGTTCTACTCAGGTGACTTATCAACACTTGCACTTACCGTTGGTTTCATCGCAACAGGCGTTTTGTTCATGCTAAACAACAAGCATGTGACTAAACTGAGCGCTTATCTGATTGTTGGTGCAATTCTGTGGTTCGCAGTATTGAAGTCTGGTGTTCATGCAACATTAGCGGGTGTAGTAATTGGTTTTGCTATCCCACTGAAAGGCAATAAGGGAGAACACTCCCCACTGAAACACCTAGAGCACGCACTGCACCCATACGTAGCTTTTGCAATTCTGCCAATCTTCGCATTTGCAAACGCAGGTATCTCACTGGAAGGTATCTCAATTTCAAACCTTACGGGCATGCTACCTCTTGGTATCGCTATGGGTCTATTGGTTGGTAAGCCGCTGGGTATCTTCCTATTCAGCTGGGGCGCTGTGAAAACGGGTGTCGCTAAGCTACCTGAAGGTGTCAACTTCATGAACATCTTCGCAGTGTCTGTGTTGTGTGGTATCGGCTTTACGATGTCTATCTTTATTTCATCGCTGGCATTTGGCCCTACAAACGCAGATTTCGATACGCTTGCTCGATTAGGTATCCTGATGGGTTCAACGACTGCAGCTATCTTAGGTTACTTCCTGTTAAGTATTTCTTTACCGAAAACTAAGCACCAAGAAGTAAAACTTTAATCGGTAACTGGCTAGGCTAACCGTCGAGCCATTTCCCAAGGAATAAGCTAACTCTTGAGTAGCACCAGCCACTGAACCATTCCCGAGAGCGATGTGGCTACAAATAACAAAAAGCCGCTCGTTATGAAGTGACCCCGTAAAGTTGGACATTTCTGTTAAGCGGCTTTCAAGGCCTG
>NZ_JAEFCE010000074.1:0-21948 GCF_016406055.1 Vibrio sp. IB15 | reverse complement strand
CTTAGCCATGACTGGCTTAATTATAAGCAGATACACAATTTAAATTACAGGCTCCAGGGCCGCCCGCCGCATAACGCCATAAAGATCGAAACTAACGGATAGTAAAACTACCAAGTGTCGCGAATCATTCTTAAACAAATTTTTAGCAATCAAACTCTAACACCATTGGAATATCAACCATTCCTTGGCGATTTCTAACGCCTTCTGTGCGTTTAAAACCAAAACGCAAATATACGCTTTCCGCATTTACCGCAGAGTTAACCGTAAATAGACCGCTATTACCGCTTTCTAATGCTTTTTGTTTAACAGTTTCCCATAATTGACGGGAGAGCCCATGACCTTGAAAATCATCATCTACGAATAGATGGTACAGATGTGACTTGTCTCGTACTCCAGCTACACCAACGACTTAATTATTCTCGGTTACTGCAACAACATAGTTATAGTTTGTAGACAGATATTTTTCCATGTTTTTCTCTGACATTGAATCGAGCAAAATACTGTGTACCGACACATCACAAGTTGGGCAAACATATTTGTTTGTTAAAGGTAAGATCAACTCACTGATTGCCTTTGCATCACTAATTTCTGCATTCCTGATATTGATGCTCACTATTCCCCCTGATTGCTAATCGCTTGCTATCTATTAAACCGATACTAGAGAAGATACACATTTACACTCAACACGATCAATACGTCCTCTGTAGCTTATGCTTTATCACTTCACAAAATACAGAATTCTTACGCATAATAGCCCTAAAGCTATGGCTCATCTGGGGTGAATACGCCCATTGTGGAAGGCATAAAGACGGCCTCTAAAACGGTAGAACTGTATAAACCCTCATTATAATTATGTATCGTGGGCTTTTCATTTCGATAGCTTTACGGTATGGCATGGGAGAGATTTGCTAAGAGTGTGACGATGAAGCCGGCATAAATAAGACGTATTTCGGCAACTTATATTTTAGCTGTAGTGGCGAGTGCTACCTTAAAGGCTCTCAGTCAAGCAAATATGCACTAACGCTCACCAACACTCGACAAAAAAGATCGCTCTTTGCCTATCTCTGAAGCGCCTTGCAACAAGATCTGTAAACCTACGTCGGGCAGACCATACAATCAATGCTATGCCCCTTTCTGCTACATCCTGAAGAACAAACTCGCCATAAGCCTCCTTTATGGTCAAGCATCCACCGTTTTAAGACATTAATCTACCAGCCACTTTATAATGAATAGAGGGAACATTTTAGTTTTGCGCGATATTCTTGGTTATGCCGATATCAGTATGACAATGCGCTATGCCCTCTTAAAACCAGCTCATTCATCTAAGGCAATTAATCTATAATTCTTGTTAAAAACTTTAACCAGCCTTGAGAACATTTAGCTCGGCTGTCGCCACTTGCCAAATTTTAGGTAAAACAGTTTCACTATATGCACACAGTAACCTATCAACACTACCTGAGTACTTGTCCATCGCCAAGTGTGAAGACATGCCGTAGAACTTAAAGGAACGAAAATAAATTAAAAAAGACAACAATTTGACCAAGAGACCTATGTAAATAAAAATAGTTAAAAAGACAATTTATCCCCATAAATAACGCTGTTTTTACAATGAATGCCGCCATTTTTGCCGCCACTTTTTAAGAGTGACTCAACCAACAAAAAAAGCCAGCACTGAATCCATCAACACTGGCTTTTGTTTAGTTAAACCGATGAGAGGGTTAGTCTACAAAATACGGCAGTTGTTCTTCAGTCAGAACACTGTCTTTCGCAAAGTCAGTGTGGTCTGTTACCTTGCTCACGTTCCAGTTAGATAAGTCTTGGTTAAAGGCCTTCGTATCACGAAACATGTATCTCATACCCACAACATTCGATGTATCCCAATCACCTATATCTTGATTAAAGGCACCTGCGTTATAAAACATGCTAACCATACTTGTCACATTCGATGTGTCCCACCCACTTATATCTTGATTAAATGCTTGTGCGCTAAAGAACAGGGCTCTCATACTTGTCACATTCGATGTATCCCACCCACCGATATATTGGTTAAAGGCACTTGCACCACTAAACATATAACCAAAATCCGTCACATTTGATGTATCCCAGGCACCTATATCTTGGTTAAAGGCGCTTGCATCCACAAACATAAAAGACAAATTCGTCACATTTGATGTATCCCAGGCACCAATATCTTGGTTAAAGGCACTTGCACCAGCAAACATATATTTCATAACCTTCACACTGGATGTGTCCCAAGTACCAATATATTGGTTAAAAGCGCTTGCCTCATCAAACATAAAATTAAAAGCCGTCACATTCGATGTATCCCAAGCACCTATATCTTGATTAAATGCTTGTGCTCTTAGGAACAGGCCTTCCATGCTTGTCACATTCGATGTATCCCACCCACCGATATTTTGATTAAAGGCACTTGCATGACTAAACATATATTCCAAATTCGTCACATTTGATGTATCCCAATGACCGATATTTTGATTAAAGGCTTCGGTGTGCTGAAACATATGGTTCATCGCCGTCACATTCGATGTATCCCAATGACCTATATTTTGATTAAAGGCTTCTGATTCAAAAAACATGTAGCCCATATCAGTCACATTTGATGTGTTCCAGTGACCTATATCTTGGTTAAATAATTTTGTGGCTCCGAACATCCAGCGCATATTCGTCACTTTAGATGTATCCCAATAACCTATATCTTGATTGAATGTACTAGCCCCCTTAAACATTTCGTACATTCCTCTGACATTCGATGTATCCCAATAACCTATGTCTTGGTTAAAAGATTTAGCTCCTTTAAACATCCAAGCCATGTTCGTCACATTTGATGTATCCCAATCACTAATATCTGTATTAAAAGAAACTCGGTCATAAAAAACTCTACTCATATCCGTCACCTGTGTTGTGCAAAATCCTATGTGGCCTTGCTCTAATTTATCGAGCAACGTCTCGTTTTTTATTAGGGTGTTATCCACCACCACATAGACTTGCCCGTTTTCAAGCATCACGGAGTTAACAGGTTGGTCAGGGCATTTTACTGAGATATCTACAGCAAATGCGGTTTGGCTAGCGAGCGCAGCGGCGCCCACGAGAAGTGAGGTTATGGTTCTTTTCATTGTATTTTCCTAGGGTTGAATAGACGTTATTGTGTAAAAGTTGGAAGGCTATCTTCAGACAGACCACTGCCTTTTGCGAAGTCGATATGGCGTGAGACGCGCTTGACGTCCCAGTGGGTTAAGTCTTGGTCAAAGCGCTTAGCGCCGGAGAACATGCGGTCCATATTGGTTACACGAGAGGTGTCCCAACGGCTGATGTCCTGATTGAAGTATTGGTCTTTAGCAAACAGGTCACTCATGTCTTTCACGTGAGTGGTGCAGAGTAGGATGTTGCCATCCAGAAAGTTTTGCCAGTAGTCTGAGTTGCGAATGAGTGCGTCGTTGACGACCACAAACAATTCATCTTCTTGAACCATGACGGTTCCTGGTTTATTTGATTCGCAGGTCACCGTTTCTGGTTCACTGGCAAAGGTGTGGCTACAAATCAGCAGCGCACAGGCGGAAATAATCGAACGTAGTTTCATAGTTAAAACCATGATTTAATTAAAATAAGTTCGAAATGATACAGAAAGCTCGCTGGTTATCTTCACTTTTTCAGATGGAGAATAATCCTAATTATATAAATTGAGTCCCTCCCCCAAAAAACCACTCAGATTAATGGCAATCAAGTTATCAAGGGCCACACACTCCAAAAATCAATGGTTTTAAAATATCTATTCACTTTTGATATGAAACAGGTTACCCTTCCGCGCGCATTTTGCGCCCATCTCATAAATATAAAATTGGTAAAAATATAATTATGGCTTTAACCCACCCTTTAACACTCACTGCGTTGAGTGCTGCTTTGTTATTCAATAGCTTTTCTACCTATGCTGATACTGTTTCTTGCCCGGATGCCGAAATAGGTTCGGTATTTATTGAAAAGCAACGTTTATATATGGTTGCAGATGATCGTATTGTCGGTCAGCAAGATAAAATTAACGCTCTCCAACAAGGCTATTTATACTTTTGTACTTCTCAAGTAACCGACATGAGTAACCTATTCCAAGGGAATAGTACGTTTAGTGCAGACATTAGTGACTGGGATACATCCAACGTCACCAATATGGCTAACATGTTCCAAAACGCCAGTGCCTTTAATCAAAACATCAGTGACTGGGACACATCCAACGTCACCAATATGGCTAACATGTTCCAAAACGCCAGCGTCTTTAATCAAAACATCAGTACTTGGAACACCAGCAATGTCACCGATATGACGGATATGTTTGTGGGCGCAGATGCTTTCAGTTACGACACCAGCAGTTGGCACCAATCAACAGTAAGCTGCTTAGATAAAGACGTCGGTGAAAGATTTAGATATAAAAACATGGATTATCTCGTGGTTGATGATAGAACGATCCGCCTACCCGAAAATCAAGATGACTTGGTCAGCGATAGCGTGCGTTTTTGTACCTCTCATGTCACCAATATGAGAGGCTTGTTCCAAGCAAACTGGACACACAAATATCCACACTTTAATGTCGATATCAGCGATTGGGATACCCATCAGGTGACGACTATGAAAAGTCTATTTAGCGGTGCTAAAGACTTTAACCAACCTATCGGTAACTGGGATACGTCTAAGGTAACCGATATGTCGGAGATGTTTGCTCTTACTGAAGCCTTTAACCAACCTATCAGCGACTGGGATACGTCTCAGGTAACCAGTATGCGAGGTATGTTTTATAAAGCTGAAGCCTTTAACCAACCTATCGGCGACTGGAACACGTCTAATGTCACCAGCATAGAATCGATGTTTTCGTATGCCCGCGCCTTTAACCAACCTATTGGCGACTGGGATACATCTAAGATCACTGATATGAAACGCATGTTTGAGATGGCTGTTGACTTTGACCAACCTATCAGCGACTGGGATACGTCTAATGTTACCGATATGAGCAATATGTTTAGCGGTGCTAAAGCCTTTGACCAACCTATCGGCAACTGGGATACGTCTAATGTTACCGATATGAGCTGGATGTTTGACGATGCTAAAGCCTTTGACCAACCTATCGGCAACTGGGATACATCTAATATCACCGATATGAGCGCTATGTTTTATGGTGCTTATGCCTTTAACCAACCTATCGGCGACTGGGATACATCTAAGGTCACCGATATGAGCTATATGTTAAGCGATGCCCGCACCTTTAACCAACCTATCGGTCACTGGGATACGGCTAAGGTCACCAATATGAGCAATATGTTTGACAGGTATTCAAAGTTTAACCAACCTATCGGCGACTGGGATACATCTAAGGTCACCGATATGAGCAGAATGTTTGCCAACTATTCAAAGTTTAACCAACACATTGGCGACTGGGATACATCTAAGGTCACCAATATGGAAGAGATGTTTATGACATCTAGAAAGTTTAACCAAGATCTATCCGGTTGGGATGTCAGCCAGGTTACATCTTCAACTAATTTCGCCCAGTACAGCCAATTAGAGCAAGGGAATTACCCACAGTTTAACCAATAATTAAGGGTTCTGTGTAGACACCAGTCACTGCAGTGTATTGCAGTGGCTGGTTTTTATTTTAGTACTCGACAAAAAATGAAAGACCTCAACAAAAGTTGGGGCAAATATACGTTAGTAAGCTTGAACATCCCCATTTTGTTTTATTCAAAAAACTATTGCACTTGATAACTCCCCGCAGAGCTGCCGCCTGTTAGCTTTCTAACAGGGTTTCACTGAAAAAAGAATTGCGAAAAATTAAGGTCGAAAACGCTGCAGGCGTGTAGAAAAAATGCATTTTCCGTAGGTTGTGTGCTTTCTATGGTACTGTACGACGGGCACAAAAAAGCCACCGTAGGGTGGCTGTTGATGGGAGTTGCAGTTCAAGCTTGATATTAAGGCATTAGATCGATTGACATTTACCTTTTACTGCCATGTCGACTTTTGAAACTTCAGCTTTACCTTTGCTTTCGTCGACTAACTCCACGCCAGCACCGCCAACAAACACACCCATTTTGATATATTGGTTAACGAAGTAATTGCGGCCTTCTTCAGTGTAAATAGTTAAATGATTCTCAGAAAACTCCGATTCTGTACTAACTTGATGCTCTTTATTACCTTCAACTTCATGGTAGAAGAAGATACCTGGAGCAGTCTCACCTATACATTCGCCATCAACATAAACATATTTTTTAAGTGCCGCTCCAACAAAGGCATCTTCGCGATATACGTAAATACCAGAGCTACCTTTCTGAGGAGCTTCAAATGATTTAGCTTGATTCGAAACTGTCGAATCAGCGGTAGGTACTGAAGCACAGCCTGATAAACCTAAAAGGAGAGCAGAGCACAAAATTACCTTATTTTTCATATTATTAACCTAGCTACTATAAAAATCGCGCCAAACATACTATATAAAAATGAGTTGCTTGATAAATATATTTTAAATTTGTGATTCAGCTAGCGTAATAACGCTTTGCTAAGGAGTAAGCAACGCAACACCTATGCCGTCGCATAACATATGAGTACCCAATTACTCTTAAATGTTTGCTATGTGTGGGCCTCGAGATGCCGCTTCAAAGACCCCAACAAGAAATCCCAAACCTGCGTTTTCATGAGATTATAGAGTTCCTCTGAACGAATGTTACTTTGTACTAACTTTAATTCTGTCCCAACTGGAGTTTCCGACAGAGAATAGCTAATTACTAAATGGTTCTCCGGGGTTCGCTCTGTTCCGTGATTATCACTCCAGTAGCGATATGAGTAGAGACTCGGCCTTTCCAGAGTTTCAATTGTCCCATGGTCAATAAACGGGGAGCCATTTACTTCACCTTTGTACAAAACTTCAGAACCAACTTCCCACGTGCTTACAACTTCATTCAATGGGAAATACTTGGGGATCTCATGACAACTCGTTAACGCCTCAAAAACCCTGCGTTTTGGAGCATTGATTTCGATTATCTTCTCTATATCATACACTTGCTAAAATCCTATAATTTGTCAATAGCACAACCCCACGTCAAGGTGCGCAAGCTGTGTGCCATAATGTGGAGCGAAGCGAGACCGGTACATGTTTGGCGTCACTCTTAAACGTTTTTTTAGGCGTTTTGGACGCCAACTATAGAAAAGTGGTGACTAGCGATCTTGAAACCTTCGCGTAAATAGAACTTATGTGCTGGAAAACGCTGAACACCAGAATCCAAATGTATTTGTTCGCAACCGCTTTCTAAAGCATATGCTTTAAACCAATCGATAATAAATTTACCTACTCCACTCGAGCGAAATTGCGCATTAGTTACCAAGTCTTCAATGTAAATATGCTTACCCCAAGCAAGCTTTTCACCTACGCTAAAGCCCGCTGCTGCTAGGACGCCTTCTGGCGATTTGACATAGACGACTTGGTAACCATTTGATTGTTGTTTCTCGATCTGACCAGACAAAGTATCTAAGTTGTAATTTGGGCGAAGTTGTAACAGCACTTCTAGGACTGACTCATAATCAGAATTTTTCTCTAAAAATTGTACTTCCATGTGTTCTCCATTTTGACGGCTAAAGAATGACATGGATTCCCCCTGACGAGGATCTGCCACAACCATGTGGTACTTAAATACATCGGAGGCACCATGTCTGATTATTCTTCTTTATGCGGTACCGACCTAGCTAAAAACCACTTTAGTCTTCATGCCGTATACCAAAACGGTAAGGTCATACTTCATAAGTCAGTAACTCGCTCTAAACTACTGACTACAATAGCAAATATGCCACTCATGCGTATAGGCCTTGAAGCGTGTGGTGGTGCACATTATTGGGCAAGAACGCTCAATAAACTGGGTCACGACGCACGTATTATGGCCGTTAAATACGTAGTTCCTTATCGAACTAAGGGAAAGAACGACCTTAATGATGCTGTCGCTATCTACGAAGCTGTTCAGCGTCCATCTACTAAGCACACTTTGGACAATTGTGGGTTCGGCGTTTCAAACATTAACGATACATCATAGAGGGGCGATATCCGCAACCTAGTACCAACTCCCCGATAGTTGTCATACGATTAACCGAAAAGTGTAATGGTTAAAGCTGACACTATTAGCCCAAATATCGATATGCAGAGCCTCTTTGTTACAGTCTCATTATACTTATACCAACCAATCAAAATTGAAAACACAGTCGAGAATCGCCTGAGCGAAGATACAAAAGCAACGTTTCCTATCGAAGCAGCTTGATAAAATGTCAGTAAAGTTAGTAGGTGAGCCAGAGCGGGGACAATTAAAGAAGAGAAGTCACTTAAACTTATAGTCGATGGCCGTATTCTGAGCAGAAAAGGCAAATAATATAAGAACATGACTAAGCATATGTGCGCCGTCCAATTAACAGCTCCAATCTGACCTGATCCGCACCAGCAGTTTTGGACACTGAGTTAAGTGAGTAGAATCACTAATGAGGTGAACCATGACAAGCAAGAAGAAACGTATTATCCATTCTCCTGAATTTAAAGCAGAAACCCTGAAGCTGGCGGAGAAAGTGGGAGTCGCTGCAGCCGCAAGACAGCTCTCATTACATGAATCTCAGATCTACGGTTGGCGAAAAGCCACAAAGAAGAATTCTAATATTAGCCAACGAGAACAAGAATTGGCCGTTGAAGTCGCTAAGCTAAAGAGGCAGTTGGCAGAGCAAGCAGAAGAGCTAGAAATCGTAAAAAAGGCCGCCACCTACTTCGCGAAAAATCTAAAGTAAATTGCTATGAATTTATGCTCGAACACCTGCTGAGTTTCAGTATTTCCCGTATGGCTAAGGTGTTCAGAGTTTCTCGAAGTGGGTTTTATTATTGGGTTGAGAATCGCCACAAGGCGATTCAACGTGAGACAGAGCGCCAAAAGCTTGATATCAAAGTAAAAGAAGCCTTTGACGTTAGCAAAGAACGAGATGGCTCAAGACGTATTCAGAAAGAACTGGCAGAGAGCGGTGATAACCATAATGTTAAGACCATTGCCGCCAGTATGAAACGTCAGGATTTAGTAGCGAAAGCAGCACGCAAGTTTAAGTGTACAACAGACAGTAAACATAAAATGCCCGTTGCTCCGAACTTGCTCGCTCAAGATTTTAACGCAACGGCTCCAAATCAAAAATGGGCAGGAGACATCACCTATGTGGCCACAAGCGAAGGCTGGCTGTACTTAGCTGTCATTATTGACCTCTATTCAAGACAAGTTATTGGTTGGTCAATGAATACGAGAATGACGGCCTCACTGGTCTGCGATGCCTTATCAATGGCTTTATTTCGCCGAGGTTTCCCTGAGCAGGTTATTACTCATAGCGATCGAGGTAGTCAGTACTGTTCGAAAGACTATCGAGACCTCATCAGTAATTATAATCTAAGGCAAAGTATGAGTAGGAAAGGAAATTGCTGGGATAATGCTTGTGTTGAGAGCTTCTTTCATTCTATGAAAGTAGAAGCAATCCAATATGAACCGATCATGACGAGAGAGCAGATGCGTCAAACGATCTTCGAGTACATTGAGGTTGATTATAATCGAACGAGAAGGCACAGTGCTCTTGGGGACCTAAGCCCAATGAACTTTGAAAAACAAAATGTCGCTTAGTTAAGTGTCCAGTCTGACTGAAGCAGATCAAATGGCTAAAAGAGCGCCAAGCGCATAATATGACCCACAAATTCTCTTAACAGTACGAATCATGCTTTTACTCGTATCTAGTTGCATTGACTATAGCTCCTGAGTTAATTTGTCAGATATCACTATACCAGTGATTAAAGTAAATAACGCCCTGCTAAGGGATACTCTTGGCCACGCCGATATCAGTATGACAATGCGCTATGCCCACTTCGCCACCAGAGCATCTATCTGAGGCAATTATCCATAACCCTCTCTCAAACCTGTAGCCTGCCACCAGAACATTTTTGCTCGGCTGTCGCCACTTTGTCGCAATTGCTAAATTTCAAGTAAAAAAAGAGCCACTTTAAAGTGGCTCAATTCTTAAAGATTTAAACAGTTGTTTTAAACGTTACTCTTTACCGAATACGTTGTTCTCTTGCTCTTGTACACGGATGAAAGTCGTACGCTTAGTTAGCTCTTTAAGCTTCGCTGCGCCTACGTATGTACAAGTTGAACGTACACCACCAAGGATGTCTGAAATCGTGTCATGAACGGTGCCACGGAACGGAAGTAAAACAGTTTTACCTTCAGCTGCACGGTACTTAGCAACACCACCTGAGTGCTTGTCCATCGCCGACTGTGAAGACATGCCGTAGAACTTCATGAATTGCTTGCCGTCTTTCTCAACAACTTCACCACCTGACTCTTCGTGGCCTGCTAGCATACCGCCTAGCATTACGAAATCAGCACCGCCACCGAACGCTTTAGATACGTCACCAGCACATGAACAGCCACCGTCACCGATGATCATGCCACCAAGGCCGTGAGCCGCGTCGCCACACTCGATGATTGCAGAAAGTTGAGGGTAACCTACACCAGTTTTAACACGTGTAGTACAAACTGAACCTGGGCCGATTCCAACTTTAACGATGTCTGCACCTGCTAGGATTAGCTCTTCAACCATATCACCTGTAACAACGTTACCAGCAGAGATTACTTTGTCTGGGAACTCTGCACGTACTTTCTGTACGTACTCAACTAGGTGCTCTGAGTAGCCGTTAGCGATATCAATACAGATAAATACGAAATCTTCGCTAAGCGCCATGATTTGCTTAGTTTTCTCAAACTCAGCTTCAGAAGTACCTGTTGATACAAATACGTTGTTCAGCGTTTTCTTGTCTGCTGTTTTTGCGAACTCAGCCCACTGCTCTACTGTGTAGTGCTTGTGTACTGCAGTCATTACACCGTGCTCTGCTAGAGCCGCTGCCATTTCGAAACTTGCTACCGAATCCATGTTCGCTGCGATTACTGGTACACCAGACCATTGACGACCGCTATGCTTGAATGTAAACTCGCGGGTTAATTCAACTTGAGAACGACTTTTAAGAGTAGAACGCTTTGGGCGGAATAATACATCTTTGAAGCCTAACTTAAGTTCTTGTTCGATACGCATGATAATTTGTCCTGTAATCATATTACGTGTCGTGCGTTTTCGGTAAGCGTTGGCAGACGCTTTACTGAGTTTCGGACACAAAAAAACCGGAGCGTTGGCAGACGCTCCGGTTTTCAGCATTATAGGCTGTGATTTACTAACAGCAAGTCTGATATTTCATTTTTTTTTGTGCTATCCTCTCAAAGATTCCATATCTGGTAAAAGCTCCCCGATCCTACTTTTCGACTAAATTCTTAGTAATTAATAACTTAACAACACATTCGCGCAAACGCTGTCGGTTTATTGCGCAAACGTTTTCCTTTCAAATTCGACTAAAAAACGTTCGATAAGGCAAATTTGTGAAAAAAGTGCCCTTTAATCACATAAAAATCACACTTTTCTTTAATCAAAAAATGCATTTTTTCTTAAATAATTTCATTTTTTTCTGACTTTTTTCGCTTCGCGAGCCGATCTCAGCCCTCTTTCATTAGCCCTGAAATTTATAAAGTATAAAGACAAGATCGATTAACACGTTCGAAACTTGGATGAGCGGGGGTAAAGTCCACAGAATATGGCTTGTTAGATATGCTTATTTATGAAAATCCATCGAATACAAGCCGCTGTTGATAGAGCCTAACAACAGCTCGACTAAAGTTAACGAACACAGAACGCCTTCTTTAATCCGAACTCATTACTACTAAATCAGATACAAAATGGCCAAGGGGATTAACCTTGGCCATTTTTACTAGTGTTCAGAGTGCTCTTATAAGGCGATTCAATTTTCACCTTAAGGTACGTTAAGTCTTTTTCTGAGACATCAGAGCTTCAGCAGTCGCGTCTTGAATCGACAAGAACAAGGATGTCACTTGCCCAGTTGGAGAACGCATTGGGTTAAGCGTGACGTTCTGATACATAAAGTCGGCTTGCTGAGTTACTGGCCTCACGTTACGGCACTTAAACAGATAAGGCCTTTGTTGCCACGTAATAAAGCTACGACAGCCTAAGTCATAAACCGGTTTTGTTTTAAGCCTAAACCACTCTTCTGGGATTTCAGGGAACAGTTCAAAGATCGATTTACCAATCGCATCGTGCGATTGCTTACCGCTATGGTGCGTCATGAAACCATTCCAAACTTGCACCTCAAAATCACGATTGATGACCACCAGCCCCATATCGACGTTTTGAACCATGTCCACCATCCAGTGGAACTGTTCAAATTCAGCAGGAAGATTCAGCATATTAAAACTCCTCCATTAGGTAGGCCAATTTATTGTCTAGAAGAGGCAGAGACTCGTCAACAAACATAAACAGAAGGTCACAACGGATAGAAGTACCATCAATGTTATAGCTGACTTCGAAGGTCATGGTCTTCTTGAACGAACCACTCGTGTTTTCGATAACAGAATCAATCGAGATGTGCTGCCCTAGTAGAACCGGCGAACTCTGGAAGAAACGAACCTCGGACTGCTCCCCTAGCCCGTTAAGGAAAGAGCCAACGAGAATATTCGACACATCCATCAGTAATTCTAACTCTTCCAGCTCTTCACTTTCAGTCGGAACCTTCATGAGCTTTTTAAGATCGCTCACACTGGAGTCACTGAGCAATACTAACGCTTCACCTGCAATCCCCTCTCCACTGAAGCCTTGGCAAACACCGGATACTTGGTCGTTGTCAGCCAAGTCACGAAGTGCCATGTGCAATTCGCTCACTTCAAAGATGTTCACGTTCGGCAATGGTAAGTGAACGAATACATTAAAGTGGCGCGCCAATGCATCTGCTGCTCGACCTATCGCAACGTTCGCAACTTCCATATAGATGTCACGTCGGCGCAGAATCGGTAACTCTAGCGGTGCTGGCGTAATAAGTTGAGGCTGTTTTGGTGGCTCAACATGCTCACGTAAAATCGCTTTTAACGCTTCTTTATCAATCGGCTTTTTCAAAAACGCTTTAGCACCAAGGTCCATGACCTTCTGCTGCGCTTTTGGTTGGATATCACCAGAAACAACCACAACGGGTGTGGTGTCACCTAAACGTTGCATCTCTTCCAATGTGCCATAGCCATCTAATTCCGGCATGGTGAGATCAAGGAACATCAGTTTGAACTGGTTTTGAGCTAGCTCTTCAAGTGCATTAAGCCCATGAACAGCAAAAGTTATATCTGCATTTAGAGAACTAGGCAGTGATCGAGCCATCTGCTTCCGTGCTAACGCAGAATCATCACATATAAGAACTGGGAACGACATAAATGCACCACTGATAAATCAAAGCTAATTCGGACGAGTGTAACAGATCATTATGGTATCAGGTACGGGGTGAATAGATTTATATGTCGATTATTAATAAGAATGATAAGACGGACAGGTGAGCGATTATTTTGAGTGATTTTTCCTAAAAAACAATATGCTACAAGGGCTATAACAACTATCTTTAGTGAACATAACAGCATTATTTTATGAAGTGCGAGCCTTAACAACGAAGTTTATTAAAGCTCAATACTGATGGTTAAGTTTCGATGACCTTACGCAACGACGACGGTTTACAACTGATAGCTCGGCCATAGAATAAGCAGCGCGAAGCGAATGATCACCGCAAACACCAATAATGCAATGCCCAAGCGATACCACTTATACTCTGCAACGCTCATTGGAATACGTTTATAAAACATAGTGATCACGCCTTTCCAATCACTACTGCGTTTTCCATACTGCATCACACTCGTTAAGACAAACAGTGCACCAAGTACTAACATTCCTTTCTCAGCCCAGAACAATCCAACTTCCATTTGTATATTCCTTGATATAACGGTGAGCGACTCAAATCATTCTAGTCACCTTTTAGCTCGGTTTCTGTAAGACCAAGGTCTAAGTCGTTCTGTGCTTAGACGAGCGCAAGTAAGTGAACGCAATGAACTCGGCAAATTAAACTGAACAACATGTTCATATCGAGTTCAGCTTACTTACCTATACTCATGTTTCCACTAACAGGAGAAACTCAATGAAATCACTGAAAAAGTCGCTTTGTGTATTAACTGCTTCAGCTTTACTCGTTACCGCTCCGTTTGTGAGTGCCTCATCACCACAACAACCGCCACAACCAGCAGTGAGCCCATTGCAAATGGTTATTGCTTCTTTAAACCTAAGTGAAGAACAACATGCGGAAGTCATATCTCTTATTGAAGACTATCAATCTGATCGAACAAAGATTGATATGAATAGCGCGATAGAACTTAAGAAGAAGCAGGTCGCCCTAGTGACTCAGCCTGAATTCAATGAAGCTGAGATGGAAAAGGTCATTGATACGGTTCAAGCGACCGAGAAGTCGATGGTGATGCAAGAGATGCGTCTTAAGAACAACATCTACAACGTGTTAACTGAAGAGCAAAAAGAGCAGTTCAAAACCATAATGAAGTCTGCGCTCTCTGATGGACAGTGAGCACACAAAAGTCGAACCTAGCTAACCATAGCGCCCCCTGATTCCTGATATTGATTCACTCCCCCTTGAATCAATAAGACAAACAAAAGCCACAGTATTGTCTGTGGCTTTTGTTTGTCAGTAATAATCTCACTGAGAAAATTAAGAGTAAGCAGAACAACCGATATTTGGAGCCTTGCTGTTTTTGTTAAGCACAACCATCAAATGAATAAGCAGCAGAATGCCTGTCACTCCCAAGCCAACACCAATTCCGCCCCAGATTCCGGCCAATTCAAACTTGGGCATTAAGTACCAAGCTGCAGGTAGGCCAAACACCCAGTAACCAATTGCCGTCATCACCGTAGGCATAGAGACAATCTTCATCCCTCTAAGCAGGTTGATTGCTAACAACTGCCAAGCATCAACGATAAAGCAGAGTGCAACAACCCAGATAACCGAGGCCAATAGCGATGTCATTGCTCCTGTGCCGTCGTCTAGCTTGAAGATAGAAGCGATCATCTCAGGCCATATGATGAACACGGCAGACAAAGCGACACTCAACACTGACACTAATATAAAGCTTTGAATCGAAGTTCTTTTGATGCCTTCATAGTTGCCTGCGCCATAATCACGGCCAACCAAAATTGCCGCAGCTTGCGAGAAACCGAAGTTGAAGTTCCAAGTAAAGCTTAAGCATTGCAGTAAGATTTGATGCAACGCCAGAGAGGCTATGCTGATCGTCCCTGCCATTAAGGTGCCACCATAAATCAAACCATGTTCAAGCAACGCTGCAATCGCGATAGGTAAACCCATCAATAGCAAAGGGCTCATCAACTTAAGGGAGTACTCTTCTGTGTGTAGCCAAGGGGCGAACGGTTTGAATTCGTCACGTTTAAACACCCAAACCGTGTATCCAATCATTACGATGAATGCCGCAATAGCCGTACCTAAGCCCAAGCCTGTTAAGCCCATATCTAACTGGAACGTGAGAAAGTAACTCACTGGCACATTTAAGATCACAGTGATAATCGACATCACTAGAATAGAGCGCACATTACCAAACGCACTGGTTAAGCCGCGCAGCACCAATAAAATAAGCGAAGGCAACATCACCCATTTTAGAGCGTGCACATACTCCATCGCTAAGGTAATCACTTCCTGTGGTTGCTTGGCAGCTTCTAACACCAAAGGTGCTAACCAAAAGCTTGTCATTAAGAGTGCACTAAGTACAAACGCCAGCATGGTTGCGCCTTTCACAGCCAACCTAATTTGGCTATTACCAAATTCAGGGCGAGCGACTCGTTGACCATAAGCAATAGCGATCAGGTTTGCCACACAACCAACTGTACTGCTCGCAATAATGAAGATAAAAAAGTAGATAGACGCGCCTAAGCCACCAGCAGCAAGGGCTGACACGCTGATTCGCGACATCATCCAAACATCAGTAAGGACTAAAGCCATGGATATCAGCTGTGAAATGATCAAAGGGAATGCAAGAGTCAGTATTTTTTTCATGAGCGCCTCAGTTAATTTCGCCCAAAATACGATCGATGTGACTAGCGTTCAATTGATAAATTTGCGACTCTAACATTCCAAAAACTCATGCGAACGAATTATGACCCCATATCCTAGTTTGCCTTCCTCACATAATGGCTTAAAAGCCTTTGAAGCGGCAGCGAGACTGATGAGCTTTACACTTTCCGCCGATGAGCTCAACGTGACACAGAGTGCAATCAGCCGTCAGATCAAACAGCTTGAAGATGAGCTGAACGCATCGCTGATCATTCGTAAGCATCGAGCCATTGAATTAACGGTACAAGGTCATGATTTGTATGTCGCTTTGCGAGAAAGCTACGGCAATATCGAATCGGTTATCGCTTCTTGGAGAGAACCGAAGCAGAAGCGCATAGTGATAAAGGCAACCTTGAGCTTCGCTACGCGCGTGTTGATCTCCAAAGTTCGTGAATTAAACGAGCGTTACCCAGATTACGAGATCGTGATCGTTCCTGTGATTGAAGAAGATGAAGCGATCAACAGCAGTGAATACGACCTGTTGATCTTCCACACTCGATTCAAAAAACGCTATGACAACGCGCCTGACATCACTTTCTTGCGTGAAGAGTTCATGGCGCCAGTCTGCTCTACGAGCTTAACGAATGCTGCTGGTTTGACTAAGCAAGATACCGACCTCGATTCGATCTTAACCATGCCGAGGCTGCACCCAACCTTAGATCATCATGATTGGAAAGTATGGCTAGCCGATGTTGAATCGCCACCGAAAAAGCCCGTCAGGAATACCAGCTTCTTATCTTTGGATATGGCACTCAGTGCGTGCTTATCTGGTGAAGGCGTCACGGTGACAGATTTGCTTTTGGTTTTACAAGATCTGCAGCGCGGTTTCTTATATTGCCCAGAGAATGCCAAGATCCAGAACAGTGCGTGGACTTACTTCATGCACCAACGTACTCACACGCCTATTATCAACGACCTTATTGAATGGCTTAGGGAAGAGACAGCAAAAGAGATCGAGTTACTGAAAGCACTATCTCATCAGAACCATTGGTTTGGTGTAATTACCGATTAACAAGAGCGATAGACCTTAAACCCAGATACGAATAAGCCACAGAACGTGCTGCGGCTTATGCTTTTTAACAGTGTTGTTCGATCTATAGAATAAGCATTAAAGCTTAAACATACGCGCACTGCGTGGTGGCAAGTTAAACGTATGATAGCGAGAAGAAATAGTTTCTGTCGCGCTGCTTAATACGTCTTTGTATTGAACATGCCAATTGAACTCGTGTTGGTAAGTATCAACAGTCACACCACGCGTTTCTCCACATTTGTTTATCCCAACTACCCCTTCTTTACCACGCTTAAACAGCAAAGTGCACTGGTCACTTGAAATCATGGTCATTGTTTTGCCTTGCATCGCGTTATGGAAGCTCAACATATTTTTCATTGTCTGGCTATTCCAAACATTACCCCAACGACCATTATCTTTATCTTCTGAATCAGGAAGATCATCACTGTAGATCAGCGGCGTGCCGCCATCTTTACCAAGGATATACGCATACGCTAGCTGCTCATCTTGCGGATCCATAATTTGGTAACGGAAGCCGTCGTTGGTTGGAATGTCATGTGTGATAGTAAAGATAATGGCACGGCTATCAGGCAATGCTTGTCCGTAAGCTTGTGGATCGTGCAATTGGTTTAAACCGCCGCCCATAGAAAAAGCTGCTCTAATCGAAGCAAACAACGGGAAATCGTACGCTGAGTGGTTGGTGTTGTTGAAGTAAGGGGCTAAGAAAGACTCATAGCCACTGTTCCCTGCCCCACCACTGGTAATCACCTCACCAAACACATGCATGTTCGATGTGATTTCAGGCGTAAATACTTGGTCGATTTGGTACTGGCTCATGTGTTTCACCGCATCAATGCGGAAGCCCTTGATACCCATCTCTTTTAGCGCCTTCAAATACAAACGTTGCTGTGACACTACCCAGTTGTTTGGGTCGAGATCGGGTAGCCCAGTATCGCCATCAGCACCACACAAACGCCAGTATTGAACATGTCCCGGATCGTTCCAGTCTGTAATACAGCCTGCAGCATGGAAATCGTTAGCCGAAACAAAACCTTGCGCTAAGTTGCCGAAAAGAGTCTGGTCAGCATAGTAGCTTGAGCGGCTGGCATACTCGTTTAGCACTTCTGTACCAGGGTAGTTCAAGTCACTTCGCTTCCAGCTTTCATTCGCCATGTGGTTGAGTACAACATCCGCGTACACATCAACACCGACACTTTTCAGCGCGGCAATCATTGCTGCTAGATCTTGTTTATTCCCCAATGGAGAATCAATCGTGCGTAGATCTTGTGGTTGATAACGCGCCCACCATTGGGTGCCACTGGATTTCATTGCCGGAGCAACCAGAACTTTCTTATAACCAGCTTCGGCAATTTGATTGGCATTAACTGTCACATCTGAATATTTCCAGTTAAATGCATGCAAAATGGTATCGGCATAAGTCGCTGAACTAAAAGAGCAAAGCGCAAGTGTGGATATGAGTAAGGTATTTATTGGCTTCATAGAACATATCTCTCATTACAAATTCACAGGAATGATATGAGTGATAAGGACAATTAAAACGTCCTATAAATCAGAGTTGGATTAGCGTCACCTTCTGTTGATGTTGATTTTATAAAACTGAGCCATAGTCGATATTATGTGAGGCAAAATGTGATGTAAGTTAGGCGGTACATTGATGTATCCGTACCAAGTAGAAGAGTAGAAATGAGAATTAATTGAATCAAGTTGACGAGAAAAAGACAAAGGCTTTGGTCGGCTCTCCTAAACTAAGCTATGATTCCTTTTCCCTCAACCGATTGATATTTTTATGCCTTCTTTCTCTTTTACAATGATCCCTGTTGGGGTTCGATTCATGCTCCTCTCCGCTTTTGGGTTCGCACTGATGTCAGCCTGTGTGAAATACATCAGCAACTATGGCATACCTGTATTTGAGATCGTTGCGGCAAGGGCGTTAGTGTCTTTGATCATTAGCTATATCGACGTAAAACGAAAAGGCATTTCTATCTGGGGTAACAACAAACCACTGTTGTTTGTTCGGGGTGCAGTCGGCACTGCAGCGCTGATGTGTGTGTACTACGCCGTAACCACGTTACCGTTAGCTGAAGCGACCATTCTACAATACGTACACCCCGTATTTACTGCCTTGCTTGGCGTGTTATTCCTCAAAGAACGTGTCCAAAAATCGACTATGATTTGCATTGCGTTCTGTCTAGCGGGCTTATTGGTGATGGTACAACCAAGTATGAACAGTAACGTAAGCAGCGATTTGCCGTTATTCAGTATTCTGGTGGCATTACTTGGAGCGTTTGGTAGCTCAATTGCTTATGTGATTGTGCGAAAGCTGAGCCAAACAGAAGACAGCTCTGTCATCATCTTCTACTTCCCATTAGTAGCTCTACCGATATCGACAGCGCTTATTTGGAACGACTTTGTAATGCCAAACCTATTCTTAACCGTGATGTTGGTTTTGGTTGGGGTATTCACTCAAATTGGCCAATACGGTTTAACCAAGGCAATGCAAACTCAAGCAGCAGGAAAAGCTTCGGCTTACTCTTATGTTCAAATCGTCTTCTCTGCACTGTTAGGCGTATGGATCTTCAATGAGATCCCTTCAGTATGGACATATCTTGGTGGTGGTCTGATTGTGACTGGCGCACTTATTAATGTGTTTGGAAAGCAGCTATTGGTCCCGTTCAAAGCTAAGTAGAACATCGAGCGAAAGAACAATTAGCTAATCAATCTAAAAAGGCATTGCGGAGTGTTCCAAAATGCCTTTTTCAGTTTTCCTACCTAACGATTCTGCTAACTTGTAGCATTTCTCAGCTTAGGATCATCACTCAGATATTCAACGAACTCGATTTCAAAGCCAGCTGGATCTACAAAGTAGACATTTTTTCGATAAGGTTCTTCAGCGCCAGGTTTGGCAATAGGGAAACCCGCATCAATTAGGCGTTGGGTCACGCTTTCAATATCATGAGTCACATAGGCGAAGTGTGCTAGACCAACAGAGTGGCCATCTAAATCTCGATTCTCCCCCTCACCATGATCACTCATTGCGATATACTGATACTCATCTCCGAAGTGTAACCAGTTACGTGGCTTACCTGACCATTCGCCCTTTCCTTCATCACGAACATACCAATGAGGGAACGCCGCTTTGTAGAAAGTCAGCATTTCTGGGATGTCTTTAACGACTAAATTTACATGTTCAAGTTGGATCATTCTTCTCTCCTTAAAGTATTCTCGTAAGCAACGTTGCATATCCTAATACCTCAAGTTAAGTTGAGGTAAAGCGTTAATTTGCATTTATTTAGAGAACGTTTTTAGAGCCCAGATAATTATCGTTTCTGAAGTACAAACTTTAAGTTTAGACGACCTCAAACCTGATAACTGACCTCAACCTTAAGACGCCAACAAACCTACTAGATTCCCTCAAATTTGGATAAAAAACCAGTTTACTATTCAATATTTAAACGTATTAACATCCCCTTATTGACTGATACATCAGCTTACACTTCGCTTTCATATTAGCCAGCAACACTGATCTGGGTTAATAAACTGGTTTCACAGCACCTTTATTGTTAATTAAGTCAAATAAATATATAAGGAAGTTACAGTGAAAAAAGTATTAGCATTGGGTATTGCAGCAGTAATCTCGGTTCCAGCAGTCGCCGACCACAACACAATCGATGGTATGGATTTCGGACCACTAGCAAAGTTAGTTGGTACCTGGAAATCCGTAGAAACTGGTGGTATTGATGTATCACCAGGTCAAGAAGGGACTGATGTGGGTGCAGGAGGCCCTGCTGTCACACCATTTTATGAAGTAATGACGTTTGAAGTAGCCGCTGATGCAACCAACGCCAGCGACCAATATCTCGTTGCGCTTTACTATAAACAGGAAGTATTCCGAAAGGCCGACGATTCTAAATTCCACGATCAACGTGGTTACTTCATCTAAGACCAAGAAAATCAGATCGTCTACAACTCTTACTGTGTGCCACGCACCACATGTGTCACCGCGGAAGGCCCTGCTGGCGACACGATGACCTTGGTCGCTTCTAAACGCGGTATCGCCAAGTCTGAATACATGACAGACAACGTCACCACCACAGACTTCACCATGAACATCAGCATGAACATCAGCATCTCAGACGACACGCTGACTTACTCTCAAACCACAGGTTTGGAGATCTACAACAAAGCCTTCGCACACACCGATTCAAGTACACTAATTAAAGTGAAGTAGACTCAAATACAAACGCCTTTCACAACGAAGTGAAAGGCGTTAATTGCGACTATAGTTATCACTATCTAAACAGCTATTCTCCCTTTTTACCTCAATAGATTATCACCCTCTTTCTTATCCTTTTACCACTAGAGGCAATAATTAATATTCCACGAAAAAGTTAGTAGTGGCTGATTGAAATAAATAGAATGTAAAATAAATATTATGTCATTTAATGCGAACCATTACCCTAAATTAGATAAAGCTACATTAGATGAGATATTTAACAAAATAGTTAATTAACTATAGTGAAGAGCAACATTAATATTGATATTTAGATTAGTTTAACAATCTAGGATTAAGATATAGCTCAAAGCTTCAATGTTTATATAAAATATTTATTTCAATATTATTGAACCTATTTTTCGTTCCGTTTACATTCGTCTCCGCATAACATAAATCGATAACTACTCACCAAAAACACTCAACCTCAACATACTTTCATGTATTGGGTACTTGAAAACGATAACAACTTCCCTACATCATCAGGAACTTTAATAGGCGTTGTTGCCTAAATCAGTTGAACCTTTTTCGAGTCCTGCGATCTGATCCTTT
>NZ_JAEFCE010000073.1:0-22474 GCF_016406055.1 Vibrio sp. IB15 | reverse complement strand
TTTGATATTCATCAACGAGTGCCCACACAGATTGATAGGTTTAAATTGTTAAAGAGCTTTTCCTTTTTGAGCTTCGCTCAAATCGGACGGCCATTTTAGCGATTTAAGTTTTAGTGTCAACCACTATTTTCAAAACTTTTTTCAAGCGCTTAGCTTGGCTAATTTGGCTTACTGATTCGTTTTGGTTTCCTAAGAAGCCATCCCGTGTCAGCGAGGTGGCATTATAGAGATTTCGATCACACTGGCAAGCCCTTTTTTAAGTTTTTCTTACTTTTTTGATTGTTCGAGTATTTTTTGTTCAAAACACGCCATTTTCACTAGTATTCTCCATAATTAAAGGCTTATGGTGCCTATATAAAGGAGGATTTATGAGTTCAATACGTAGTTACAAAGGTATATCACCTCAGATCGGACAAGGTGTCTATATAGATACAAGCTCAGTACTTGTTGGTGATATCAAAATTGGTGATGACTCTAGTGTATGGCCTTTAGTCGCCGCTCGAGGAGATGTGAATCATATCCATATTGGCGATAGAACTAATATCCAGGACGGTAGTGTTCTCCATGTTACCCATAAGAATGCTGAGAACCCTGAAGGTTATCCTCTATTAATCGGCAATGATGTCACTATCGGCCATAAAGTGATGCTACATGGTTGCACGATTAAAGATCGTGTGCTCGTGGGTATGGGCGCTATCGTATTAGATGGTGTGGTCGTCGAACAAGACGTGATGATTGGTGCAGGAAGTTTGGTTCCACCTAACAAGGTGCTTGAAAGTGGCTATCTATATGTAGGAAGCCCAGTTAAACAAGCACGCCCACTGCATGATAAGGAACGTGCTTTCTTACAAAAGTCGGCTGACAACTATGTTCAGAATAAAAACGACTATCTAGACTCTGTGCTTCCCGTTTAAAGCGCTTTAATCTGAATTCGATTAGAGGAGTCATACTCCTCTTCTTCTATTAACTCTTCCGCTAACTCTTCAATATCAAAACGAAGCTCTGCAAAGATAGCCAAAGCTTGTTCGCCGCCTTCGATTTCTTTGTCTGATAATCGTGACAACTCTTCAATCGACACTTCACACTCAATCAGTGCGCCTGACTGCTGAGCTGGGAAGATAATAGATTGACACTCTTCATCCCAGTCTTGGATATCTGGGAATAGGATTGATTGATTCATTTTTTCTGAATACCTTGTTATATCTCTAGGTTCTTACGTAATTCTCTTAAAATCTGTTTTGTGCCCGGGCGAAGACCACGCCACAACATGAAACTCTCAGCCGCTTGCCCTACTAACATCCCCAAGCCGTCATAAGCAGCATGAACACCATTATCTAATGCCCATTGGTTGAATACCGTATTGCCCGAACCATAAACCATATCGTAGACGACACTATTATCGTTGAAGATAGCTGGAGAAACTTCTGGTAGTTGACCACTTAGACCTGATGACGTGGAGTTAATAATGACATCAAAGCCTTCGTTCACATCACTTAGCCCCGTCCCTTTTATGTTTCCATGCGAAGCAAACATTTCAGCTAACAATTCAGCCTTTGAACTGGTGCGGTTAGCCACCACTAATTGCTGTGGCTTTTGATCAAGCAAAGGTTGAATCACTCCTCTTGCTGCGCCACCAGCACCCAGTAAGAGAACTCGAGCTCCCTCTAATACTACTTGGTGTTGAAGTAAATCTTGAACAAGCCCCTCACCATCAGTGTTATCACCAATGATTTCTCCGTCATCTAGCTTCTTCAATGTATTAACGGCACCAGCTAGTTGAGCTCTTTCAGTCAATCGATTAGCAAACTGATAAGCATCTTCTTTAAATGGTGCTGTGACGTTACACCCTCTTCCACCTTCACTAAAAAAGGCTTTAGCTGAGGTAATGAACTGGCCATGTTCTGGCTGCAGTGCTGTATAGGTAAGCTGCTGGTTAGTTTGGCGAGCAAATAACGTGTGGATGAATGGCGATTTGCTTTGCCCAATAGGGTTACCGAAAACGGCATAACGATCTACTTGCTGTGTCATATCCTTACCTAACAGAAATAATAAAAAGGGTCATCTATATAGATGACCCTATCACTATCCCTATAAGGAAGGAAGAACTACCAAGATCGAGGTTTTAGGTAGTCACTATAAAGCAACGCTTCTGGTGACCCTGCTTGAGGTTCGTAACGGTATTCCCAGCGAGCCAATGGCGGCATAGACATCAATATAGACTCTGTTCGCCCGCCACTTTGTAGGCCAAACAAGGTACCACGGTCATAGACTAGGTTGAATTCAACGTAGCGACCACGGCGGTAAAGTTGGAAGTCACGCTCACGTTCACCATAAGGTGTCTCTTTGCGACGCTCAACAATCGGTAGGTATGCCGCAGCATAGCCTTCACCAACAGCTCGCATGTAAGCAAAGCTCTTTTCAAAGCCCCACTCATTTAAGTCATCAAAGAACAGACCACCAACACCACGCGTTTCATCACGGTGAGGTAGATAGAAGTACTTATCGCACCACTCTTTGTGTTCTTGATACACGTTATCGCCAAATGGCGCACACAGATCTTTAGCGGTTTGATGCCAAGACTGGCAATCTTCATCGAAAGGATAGAATGGCGTTAGATCGAACCCACCACCGAACCACCAGATAGGGTCTTCGCCTTCTTTTTCGGCAATAAAGAATCGAACGTTAGCATGAGAGGTTGGGATATAAGGGTTTTTAGGGTGGATAACTAACGATACGCCCATTGCCTCAAACTTACGCCCGGCTAATTCAGGGCGATGAGCCGTTGCTGAAGCGGGCATTGCCTTACCTGCAACGTGAGAAAAGTTTACACCACCTTGTTCAAAGACCACACCGTCAGTCATAACACGAGTACGACCACCGCCACCAAGGCGATCGCCAGGTTCGCGTTCCCATGCGTCTTCTTTAAATAGTGCACTACCATCAGCCTGTTCAAGCTGTTGGCAAATCGAATCTTGTAGGCTCAGTAAAAACTGCTTTACTGCTTCTTTATCAATTGCTGACATTTTACTTTCCTTTGCAGAGTTTAACCCTGTCTTAATATTTTCGACGTTTTTGCATCTCTGATTTCGCTTGGCTTGTCACGACCACCCGTTTTCCCTTCAAGAATCGCAACCAAGTGTTGGCCAAGTTGCTGATGTACTTCTTCAGTCGTCATACAAGGTGGTTCGCCCGTCAGGTTAGCACTGGTAGAGGTTAACGGCTTACCGAATTCATTACACATTCTTTGAACCAAAGGGTGATCCGTCACTCGCACAGCGATTGAATCAAACTGACCACTCACCCAATCAGTCACTTTAGCACTGGTTGGCATGATCCAAGTGACCGGCCCCGGCCATGTTGCTTTAACCGTCGCTAGTTGCTCATCGGTCAGTTGGCTTTCATCAATATAAGGCAGCAGCTGCTCGTAACTTGCCGCAATCAAGATCAAGCCCTTTTCAACTGGACGCTGTTTTAACTCGAGTAATTTCTTGATGGCATGTGGATTATCAGGATCACAACCAACCCCAAAAACGCCTTCGGTCGGGTAAGCAATGACTTCGCCCTGTTGTAATGCCTGCAATGTATGTTGAAAGTTATCCACGGGTTGCCTCATTAAGTCAGTTATCGAACTCGCTAAGTGTACAAATTATCACTCACTGTTACTAAAGCTATTTGTTTATAAAATGTATCAATTGGCAATTTAGACTGACGCAAACGTTTTCCTAAAGCAATTTTACCCGTATAATGCGCGCAAAATATCTAATCACTAATTAAATCGTACCTGAAGGAGTTTGAGATGACTGTCGGTATTATCATGGGTTCTAAATCTGATTGGCCAACAATGAAGCTAGCTGCGGACATGTTGGATCAGTTTGGCGTAGCGTACGAAACAAAAGTGGTTTCGGCTCACCGCACACCTCAGTTGCTTGCAGACTACGCAACCAGTGCAAAAGAGCGCGGTATTAAAGTCATTATTGCTGGTGCTGGCGGTGCTGCACACCTACCAGGCATGGCGGCTGCTTTCACAAGCGTACCTGTACTTGGTGTTCCGGTTCAGTCTAAAGCCCTGAAAGGTATGGACTCTCTGCTTTCTATCGTGCAAATGCCAAAAGGCATCGCAGTGGGTACTCTAGCTATCGGTGAAGCGGGAGCAGCGAACGCTGGCATCCTAGCTGCTCAAATCATTGGTACACACAATGAAGAAGTAATGGCGAAAGTAGAAGCGTTCCGCTCTGAGCAAACAGAAACGGTGCTTGCTAATCCAAACCCTGCAGAGGACTAATTCCCATGCATGTTCTTGTGTTAGGCGCGGGCCAACTTGCTCGCATGATGTCCCTAGCTGGGGCACCGCTGAATATTGAAATTTCTGCTTTTGATGTTGGCAGCAAAAGTATTGTTCATCCATTAACGCAAGCGATTCTAGGCAACGGCTTAGAAAATGCGATTGAGTGCGCGGACGTCATTACTGCTGAATTCGAACACATCCCTCATGATGTGCTTGAAATATGTGAGCGCAGCGGTAAGTTCTTACCGACCACACAAGCAATCAAAGCTGGCGGTGACCGTCGCCTTGAAAAAGCGCTGTTAGACGAAGCGAACGTAAAAAACGCCAAGTACTATGTGATTAATGCTCGTGAAGACTTTGACGCAGCAATTGCTCATGTTGGCCTACCTATGGTGTTGAAGAGCACACTTGGTGGCTACGATGGCAAAGGCCAATGGCGTTTAAAGACCTTAGACAACGTTGAAGCAACTTGGACAGAAATGGCCGAGTGCATTGCTGCAACCGACAATCAAGCAATTGTGGCAGAAGAGTTTGTTCCGTTCGACCGTGAAGTATCACTGGTTGGCGCTCGTGGAACCAATGGAGAGGTTCAAGTTTACCCATTGGCAGAAAACGTTCACACCGATGGCGTATTAAGCCTATCGACCGCAATTGATGATATTGAGCTGCAAGAACAAGCGAAAGCCATGTTTACCGCGGTTGCTGAGCGCTTAGATTATGTTGGCGTGCTAGCACTTGAGTTCTTTGACGTTCAAGGTTCACTGTTGGTTAACGAGATTGCACCACGAGTTCATAACTCTGGCCACTGGACACAACAAGGTGCTGAGACTTGTCAGTTTGAGAATCACCTTCGTGCGGTCTGTGGAATGCCACTAGGTAGCACCAAGCTGATTCGTCCAACCGCAATGATCAACATCCTTGGTGAAGATACTCTACCTGACGCTATTTTGGCTCAAGGCGGTTGTCATGTTCATTGGTATGGTAAAGAGAAACGAGCAGGCCGTAAGATGGGTCACATTAACGTGAGCGCAGACTACAACGCCGAACTGCAAAGAACATTATGTTCTCTGGCAGATATCCTCGACAAAAAAGCTTATCCAGCTATTCATGAATTTGCTGAGCAAATGAAATAAGCCAACATGGCTTTGGTTGGTTTAGATACAAAAAACGGCGCTCAGTGAGCGCCGTTTTTATTTCTATAACTTAAAGCTATTCAGATTGAATGTGATGACACTTGCGGTCCGCACATTGCTTTTTCATCCCTTGAGCTGTTTTCTTCTCAAGTAACAGCGGGAACTGACACGCTTCACAACGACCGATAATAGGCGGCTGGTTTACTGCAAACTTACACTTAGGGTAGTTATCACACGCGTAGAAAGTTTTGCCGTAGCGAGATTTACGCTCGACCAAATGGCCTTTGCCACATTCAGGACAGCCGACCAACGGCTGCTCTTCAGGTTGTTCTTTGGGCTGGTCTAAAGATTCGATGTGATTACACGCAGGGTAACTGCTACAACCAATAAACATGCCATAGCGACCTTGCCTCAACACCAGCTCGTTTTGGCATTTAGGGCACGGTACACCCAGCTCTTTCACTACATGACCATCGTTTTGGTGCAAAGGCTTGATGTAGTCGCAACTTGGATATTGCTTACAGCCTAAAAACGGGCCGTGCTTACCATGGCGAAGCTGAAGCTCTCCGCCACACTGTGGACACGGTTCATGCTCTAGTGCATGTTCATGTGCTGAAAAAAGCTGATTATCAATCTTACTACTCATGATAAGCCTGTATTAATGCAAGATACCTTGCTCTTTGGTGTACAACAGCTCTTCCATTTGCGTGTAAGCACTTTCATTACCCGGTACATTGAACAGTACCATTAAGATAATCCACTTCAGATCATCCAACTCAAATTCATTGGTCTCTAACCCCATCACACGATCAATCACCATTTCACGAATCTCTGTCGTGAGAACGTTGATCTGCTCAAGGAACAACAAGAAACCACGACACTCCATATTAATACGTGATATCTCTTTACTTGTGTAAACACGCATCGAGGTATTAGAGCACATAGTAATCGCCGCTTGGTTATCGGTATCTTGCAGTGCAGCAAGGTCTTCTAACCAATGGAGAGCCTTATAAATATCATCTTGGTGAAACCCCGCTCGAAGAAGTTCATCTTCAAGTTCGTCTTGATCCACCTGCAATTCAGAATCGCTATGGATGTAGGTTTCAAACAAGTACATCAGTATGTCCATCATCATAGCTAGCCTCTCCCCTTTCGAATATAGCCACCGGAAACTGCAACAACATGCCCTGAGAGCTCAAGCTCTAAAAGCTGCATCATGACTTCATGCACAGGTATATGGGTTCTCTGTGCCAAAATATCAACGGGTGTCGCCTCTAATCCTACGTTAGCTAACAGATGTGGAAATGGCAATTGTTCATTTTCCTCCAAGCTTGGCGCAGGTTCGAATAAATTAGGCTGTTGGTCTATAGACCAGTCTAACAGACTCTTTATTTCAACCAAGACATCTTGAGCACTCTGTACCAAGCAAGCACCAGCTTTGATTAAGCTATTGCCTCCACGACTCGTTGGGCTATGGATAGAGCCTGGAAGCGCGAATACTTCACGCCCTTGCTCCAAAGCGTAGCGAGCGGTAATTAGTGAACCACTCTTCTCTGCAGCCTCGATCACCAAGGTTCCTAACGATAAGCCACTAATAATACGATTGCGACGCGGGAAATGTTCAGGTCGCGGTTTGGCACTTGGACGAAACTCTGAGATTAGCGCCCCACTTTCACATATCCTAGCCGCGAGGTTTCTGTGTCTCGCAGGATAAATAGAATCCAAGCCAGACCCTAGCACAGCAAAGGTTTCGCCTCCTTTTTCTAACGCACCATCATGAGCATAGCCATCGATACCTAAGGCTAAACCGCTGGTGACAATCAAGCCATTTTGTACAAACTCTTTGGCAAATGATTTCGCAGTCTGTAAGCCTTCGATGCTGGCATTACGGCTGCCGACCATAGCAATTTGAGGCTCTATCAGCTTTTCAACATTACCTTTGACGAAAAGCACTGTGGGTGCTGAAGCTATCTCACTCAACAATTTAGGATAGTGTAGGCAACTCGGAGTAAGGATGTGATGGTTGGATTGTTTAGCCTGCCAAGCGAGACAAGCCTCTACCTCTCTTGGGGCTTGATCTCGTAGATAAGCGATTTGTTTAGTTGATAAGCCCAATGCCTGCAGCTGTTGCCCTGAGTAACCAACAATGTTTAAAGGAGAATCAACACTCAGTAGGCGAGCAAGACGCTTTCCACCCAGTTGCGGAATAAAGCTTAACGTTAACCAAGCGATCAATTGCTGTTCATTCACTCGCTTCCCTCTTCCGTCACAGCTAGATCCAAAGGAGATATCGCTAGAATGTCATTGCTTACTGGCTTTGAACTTTGAGTGATCAGGGCGAGGCTAAAATACTCATAAGGTCGAATGACCATAAGGCTGCCCAGTGAGGTACTTGGTAGCTGCACTTTATTACTCGCTGAAGACTCTTTGTAACTGTATTCACCTTGTTTGCCGAACACAACCGCACCACTTTCACTGAGGGTAAACATGGAGCCTTGGCGAAGATTGTCATGCAAGCCCTTGTTGATCACAACTACCTGATTTTTCGCACTGTATTGATTACCCTCGAGAGAACCTAAAATATTGGCAAACTGCCCCGCAGCACTGGGAGTTGGATAGAAGGTGGTAGAAAGATTCACTTGGTCGACGTCCAGATCTGGCAATACTAGATCGTTAAGCAGAACTTCTTGCAGCTGAGTCTCTATCTGTAATCTACTGAACTCAGCATCCACTTCTTTTAAGCGTGCAGTGGCAACTAAGCGCAAAGAAGTGATACTCGCTTGAGGATGCTGCCTTTGATAAGTTTCAACGGCGCGGTAAATACCCCACTTAGGGTGCTGCTGGTTTCCAGATATGAATAATCGGTCTTCCCCAGACAAGAAGCGTTTTCCATCGCTTGTTCCCAACACTCGTTGCGCCGATTCAATATCTTGTTGCTCAACCAAGCGATCAGACTGCAAATAAGGCAAAACCAACCCCTCATTGACAGTAGGCACTGCTTTCTTCTCAGAGACACGAATCTTAGGGCTGAGTTTGATAACCGGCTTGAGGCTCAACACAGGTTCGCCATTAATCCAAACCAAAGACAGTTTGTCTCCGGGATAAATAAGGTGAGGATTTTCTATCTCTGGGTTCACCTGCCATAACCTTGGCCACAACCAAGGGCTATCGAGATACATTGCTGAGATATCCCACAAGGTGTCGCCCTTAACCACCACATAGGCTTCAGGCGCACCTCGCTTAATGGTTAAAGGTTGCTCACTATTTTCTGCCACCACGACAAAAGAAATTGAGGAAAAAACAAGCGATAAAGTGGAGTAAACATGACGCATGACCTAGCTTCCTTGGTCTGTATATTTGGAGAATTACCATCAGGATGCTGTCATTTGACCTCTAAAATGTCTAGAATTGAGCCAACAAGGTTAAAGCTGTTTCGGCACAGTTCAATATTTCGAGTGTATATGTCTGTATTACAAGTATTAACATTACCAGATGATCGTCTACGTACCGTGGCGAAACCGGTAAAAGAAGTTACCCCAGAGATTCAAAAGTTCGTTGATGACATGATTGAAACCATGTACGACGAAGAAGGTATCGGCCTTGCGGCAACGCAGGTAGATTTCCACCAGCGTATCGTAGTCATTGATATTTCAGAAACGCGTGATGAACCAATGGTTCTTATCAACCCTGAAATTATCGAGAAGCGCGGCGAAGATGGTATCGAAGAAGGTTGTCTATCTGTACCTGGCGCTCGAGCTCTAGTACCTCGCGCTGCAGAAGTAACGGTTAAAGCACTAGACCGTGACGGCAACGAATTCACCTTCGACGCTGATGACCTTCTAGCTATCTGTGTTCAGCACGAGCTTGACCACCTAGAAGGCAAGTTATTTGTTGATTACCTATCGCCACTTAAGCGTAAACGTATTCAAGATAAGCTAGCGAAAATCAAACGCTTCAATGAGAAGCAAGGCAAATAATCGCAGCTATTAGTAAATTAAGAAGGAAGCCTACCTTGAGTCAGTCTTTAAGAATTGTCTTCGCAGGTACTCCGGATTTCGCCGCCCGTCACTTGGCGGCGTTGTTGTCTTCGGAGCATGAAGTAATTGCGGTTTATACTAATCCAGATCGCCCTGCAGGCCGCGGAAAAAAACTATCTGCGCCACCAGTAAAACAACTCGCACTTGAGCACGAAATTCCGGTTTATCAACCAGAGAACTTCAAATCAGATGAGGCTAAGCAAGAATTGGCAGCCCTTAATGCCGATATTATGGTAGTGGTCGCTTATGGTATGTTGCTACCACAGGTGGTACTTGATACACCTCGCTTAGGTTGTATCAATGTACATGGCTCTATCCTACCGCGCTGGCGTGGTGCTGCTCCGATCCAACGCTCTATCTGGGCAGGTGATAAAGAAACTGGCGTTACGATCATGCAGATGGATATCGGCCTAGACACAGGTGACATGCTGAGTATCGCGACGTTACCAATCGAAGCAACAGATACTAGTGCATCGATGTACGAGAAGTTAGCGGGCCTTGGCCCTGACGCTCTAGTTGAGTGTTTAGCCGACATCGCTTCAGGTAAAGCAGTCGCTGAAAAGCAAGACGATGAGCTTGCGAACTATGCGAAGAAGCTAAGCAAAGAAGAAGCACGTATCAACTGGAGTGATGACGCGGCTCATATTGAGCGCTGCGTTCGTGCTTTTAACCCATGGCCAATGAGCCACTTTGAAGCTGCAGAAAACAGCATCAAGGTATGGCAAAGCCGTGTGGCAGAGCAAACCTCTGATAAGCCTGCAGGTACCATTCTGCAAGCCGATAAAACTGGTATCTATGTAGCAACAGGGCAAGGTGTACTTGTTCTTGAACAGCTACAAGTTCCAGGCAAAAAAGCCATGTCAGTTCAGGATATCTTGAACTCTCGTGCAAGCTGGTTTGAAGTTGGAACTCAACTTTCTTAACCGCTTTAAAGCTGCCATAACGCAGCTTAGAAAACCTTTACGAGGGCAGAGATGCCCTCATGTATTTAAATAAATATTCGGTACCCCTCATGAATGTTCGCGCTGCTGCTGCAAATGTCCTATTTCAAGTTGTCGATAAAGGCCACTCTCTTTCACACGCTCTCCCTGCGGCTCAAAAAACGATCCGCCCGCGAGACCATGCTCTATTGCAAGAGATTTGCTACGGCGCACTTCGTTACCTGCCTCGTCTAGAGTCAATCGCTAACGAACTGATGGAAAACCCGCTTAAAGGTAAAAAGCGCGTATTCCACCACCTAATTTTGGTGGGCATTTACCAACTGAGCTTCATGCGCATCCCTTCGCATGCAGCTGTTGCGGAAACGGTTGAGGGCACCAAAACACTGCGTGGTCCAAGCCTAAGTGGTTTGATCAACGCAGTATTACGTAGCTACCTACGTGACCAAGAAGAGCTGGATGAAAAAGCAGTAAGCCACAATGCGGGCAAATACGGCCACCCAAGCTGGATTCTAAAAATGCTTCAAGAAAGCTACCCAGATCAATGGGAGCAACTGATTGAAGCTAACAACAGCAAGGCACCAATGTGGCTGCGCGTAAACCGCCAGCACCACACTCGTGACGAGTATGTTGAACTGCTTAAAAACGAAAACATTGAATACACCCTGCACTCAGAAGCAGCGGATGCAATAAAATTGGCTTCACCTTGTGATGTAACTTTATTGCCAGGCTTCGACAAAGGTTGGGTTTCAGTACAGGACGCAGCGGCTCAGCTTTCGGTTGATTACCTAACACCAAAAGACGGTGAGCTGATCCTAGACTGTTGTGCAGCACCAGGCGGTAAGACCGCACACATTCTTGAGCACACTAACGACACAGAAGTGGTTGCGATTGACTGTGATGTTAAACGCTTAGACCGCGTTTACGATAACCTTGAACGCCTACAACTGCGTGCCGACGTAATTTGTGGCGATGCTCGCTACCCTGAAGAGTGGTGGATGGGCGATAAGTTCGACCGTATCCTACTTGATGCGCCTTGTTCTGCGACTGGCGTAATCCGTCGTCACCCAGACATCAAATGGCTGCGTCGTGCATCAGATATTGAAGCACTAGCGGAGCTACAAAGTGAGATTATGGATGCAATGTGGCGCCAGCTGAAAGAAGGCGGCACTATGGTTTACGCAACATGTTCTATCACACCACAAGAGAACGTTCTGCAGGTGAAAGCATTCCTAGAACGTACTGAGAACGCGACGCTAGTTGGGTCTGATATCGAAAATCCGGGTCGTCAAATACTGCCTGGTGAAGAAGATATGGATGGCTTCTACTACGCAGTTCTAGTAAAACAGGCATAACAATTAACAGCGGCTAAGAATTTTATTTCTTAGCCGCTGTTTCTTTCTAGTGCATTATCAAAGCAAAATGAGAACACTAGAATTACAACGGCAAAAATAAGAGAAAGGCTATGAAGATCATTATCCTAGGTGCTGGACAAGTAGGCGGTACCCTTGCTGAAAACCTAGTGGGTGAAAACAATGACATCACGATCGTCGACCGTAATGCCGACCGACTACGTGAACTTCAAGATAAATATGACCTTAGGGTTGTAAACGGCTATGCCAGCCACCCAAACACATTACGTGAAGCGGGTGCGCAAGATGCCGACATGTTGGTTGCAGTAACCAACATGGATGAAACCAACATGGCCGCGTGTCAGGTTGCCTTCTCTCTTTTTAATACGCCAAACCGAATTGCACGTATTCGTTCTCCAGAATATCTGGAAGAGAAAGAAGCGCTGTTCAAATCAGGCGCAATCCCTGTCGATCACCTGATCGCACCAGAAGAACTGGTGACCAGCTACATTGAGCGTTTGATTCAATACCCAGGCGCACTACAAGTGGTGAGCTTCGCAGAACAGAAAGTCAGCCTAGTGGCGGTAAAAGCCTACTACGGTGGTCCACTGGTTGGTAATGCCCTGTCTGCTTTACGTGAGCACATGCCGCACATCGATACACGTGTGGCGGCTATCTTCCGTCAAGGTCGCCCTATTCGCCCACAAGGCACCACCATCATTGAAGCCGATGATGAAGTGTTCTTTGTAGCGGCAAGTAACCATATCCGTTCAGTAATGAGTGAGCTACAGCGCCTAGAGAAACCGTACCGCCGCATTATGATCGTTGGTGGTGGTAACATCGGTGCAAGCCTAGCGAAACGCCTTGAGCAGAGCTACAGCATCAAGCTTATCGAGCGCAGCTATACACGTGCAGAGAAGCTATCTGAAGAATTAGAAAACACCATCGTATTCTGTGGTGATGCAGCAGACCAAGAGCTGCTGACCGAAGAGAACATTGATCAGGTTGATGTATTCATTGCCCTAACCAATGAAGATGAAACCAACATCATGTCGGCAATGCTGGCTAAGCGCATGGGTGCTAAGAAAGTAATGGTACTGATTCAGCGCGGTGCCTATGTAGACCTTGTGCAAGGCGGTGTGATTGACATTGCAATCTCCCCACAACAAGCGACCATTTCTGCGCTACTTACTCACGTTCGTCGTGCTGATATTGTTAACGTATCCTCTCTACGTCGCGGTGCTGCTGAAGCTATCGAAGCGATTGCCCACGGTGACGAAACCACATCGAAAGTGGTTGGCCGAGCGATTGGCGATATCAAACTACCACCAGGTACCACTATTGGTGCGATTGTTCGCGGAGAAGAGGTGCTTATTGCGCACGATAGAACCGTGATCGAGCAAGATGACCACGTAGTAATGTTCCTAGTAGACAAGAAGTACGTGCCTGATGTTGAGTCTCTTTTCCAACCGAGTCCGTTCTTCTTGTAGCCTTTTTTTCATAAGTCTTCACGTAGAACGCGCTCAGGCATTAAGCTATGGTCAATTTTCGTCCTATATTATTAGTGATAGGGTTAGTGTTATCAAAACTGGCCCTTTTCATGTACATCCCAACACTAGTAGCCTTCTTTACCGGTACCGGTGGTTTTCTCGAATTCGGTCAATCCGTAGTGATCACGCACATCGTAGCGTTCATCTGCTTGAGCTTGGGCCGCTCTGCTAAGTTCCGACTCGGGGTGCGGGATATGTTCCTGATCACCTCTCTGGTATGGACAATAGCCAGTGCCTTCGCCGCACTGCCGTTTGTGTTCATCAATCACATCAGCTTTACCGATGCCTACTTTGAAACTATGTCCGGTATTACCACAACAGGTTCAACGGTATTAAGTGGCTTAGACGGCATGGCACCAAGCATCCTACTGTGGCGCTCGATATTGCAATGGCTTGGTGGCATTGGTTTCATCGTAATGGCGGTGGCAGTACTGCCGATGCTTAACGTCGGTGGTATGCGCCTATTCCAAACGGAATCTTCCGATTGGTCCGATAAAAGCAGCCCACGAGCAAAAACCGTCGCCAAGAACATCGTAGCGGTTTATCTGGTATTAACGGGCTTATGCCTAGTGAGCTACCTGTTTGCAGGCATGAGCGTGTTTGATGCCATCAACCACTCGTTTACCACACTATCGACTGGCGGTTACTCAACCTCAGACGGTTCGATGAACCACTTCTCGAACAGCGCTCACTGGGTTGGCACAGTGTTCATGTTCCTTGGTGGCTTACCATTCCTACTTTTTGTTAGCGCACTGCGTGGTAGAAAACTGTCTATCCTCTACAAAGATGCTCAGGTGAAAGGCTTCACCTACCTGTTTTTATTCACCAGCGCGGTAATTTCAGCATGGCTAGTAGTGAGAGATGGCTACACCGTTTTGGATGCACTGCGTATTTCTATGTTCAACATCGTATCCGTGGTCACCACTACCGGTTTTGGTTTGGAAGACTTCACAGCATGGGGCGCACTACCAACCACCTTGTTTGCCTTCTTGATGATGGCTGGCGCATGTTCAGGCTCAACCTCGGGCGGCATCAAGATATTCCGCTTCCAGATAGCGATGACGATGCTTCACAAACAGATGATGAAGTTGATTCACCCATCAGGCGTATTTGTTCAACGCTACAATCAACGTCCTGTGAGCGACGATATCGTGCGCTCATTGGTAGCATTTGGTTTGATGTTCTTGATTACGATTATCTTGATCGCTGGCGGTTTGAGTGCGATGGGATTGGACCCAATCACCAGTATCTCTGGTGCAGTGACTGCAGTTGCTAACGTGGGTCCGGGAATGGGTAGTGTTATTGGTCCAACAGGTAACTTTGCTCCACTGCCAGACGGCGCTAAATGGTTACTAAGCTTCGGCATGTTGATGGGAAGACTCGAGATCCTGACGCTTATCGTTTTATTCTTCCCAGCCTTCTGGCGACGCTAGTTACCCAAATACTTAAGGATATAGAGATGAAATCATACCTACTTATCGCAAGCGCACTGCTGAGCAGTTCGGCATTGGCCGATCAGATGGTGACTCTGCAAGATGGCAAACAGATATTGCTGAAAGATGATTTCACGTGGCAATACGTGGTACCACAGCAGCAAACAAAAGAAGCAGTAACATCAAAGAGCACGGTGCCTGTTGCTGCCGCACCTGTTGTCGCCGTTCCGATTGCAACGAATGTGCAAGGTACGACGATTGTTGTAGATAGCAAGAAGCCAAGCCTACAGCTGTCACAATCAGGGGTTGATGTGGTACTCGGTGCTAGCCACTATGAAGATGGTGAGCTTATTATCCCAACGGCGATTACCAATCAAAGCACACAAGCTGTGATCTTGGTGTCGGTAAAGCTCGACCTGTATTCTGCCAGCGGTGAGCTTTTAGAAGAGAAGACGGTCGCCGTTTGGAAATCAATCAAGCGTATGGCAAATACCTACCTTCGACCAAAAACGGATTCTGAAGGCACCTCGATCAAGCTAGAGGTTGAGCAACATCCTGAGTACCAAATTAAAGCAGAAATCGTTGAAGTACTGACTCGCTAAACCGGAGTCACATACAGATAGATCGCGAAGAAGTGGCAAGCGCAGCCCGCCAATACAAACAAGTGCCAGATGGCATGATTGTAAGGGATGCGTTTTGCTACGTAGAAAATCACACCTAACGAGTAAATCACGCCACCGAGTGCTAGTAGCACCAAGCCGCCCATCTCAATATTCATCGCCAGTTGATACACCACGATCAATGACAACCAGCCCATAGCTAGGTAAGTCACCAATGACAAGCGCTTAAATCGGTAGACGAAGGCTATCTTCATAATGATGCCGGCCAGCGCAATTCCCCAAATCACCGCCATCAATCCCATGGCTAATGGCGTTCTTAAGCTAACCAGTAAGAATGGTGTGTAGCTGCCCGCGATCAGTAAGTAAATCGCGCAGTGATCGAGAGTTTTCAGCAGACGTTTGGTTTTCTCGGTGGTGATAGAGTGGTAAAGCGTAGAAGCAAGAAACAGCAGAATAATACTGCTGCCATACACCGCCATACTGGCAATCGTCAGTGTGTCGGCTTGATGGTCAAACGCACGGATCAGTAGCAGGATTAGACCAACCACGCCAAGTACAACGCCTAAGCCATGGGTTATCGCATTGGCGCGTTCTTCGATGTCACTGTATTCGCTCGCCGATGATGCAGACATGATTATCCTACTAGAGTAAATGTTCGATAACGCTAGTATTACACATTAAGCGTACACGTGTAAGCTTAAATTTTTATGACATGTAAAGCTCTGAGAGATCGAAGACAGTGATCCCTTAGACATCATTTATTCAGAAGAATATTAAGACGCGTTTTCTAGATACTCAATGACTATCTTACCCGCCTCTTCTGGGGAGGTATCAAGTGGCACGCTCAGCTGTCGATGTAATTGACCAATACCCAACAAGCTTGCCAACATACCTTTTGCGCCGTCACGATTACGGTCTATTTCAAACCATAGCTTAAGTTCTTTCTCATCACGATGAGCAACCACCTCCAGCTCGCGCCAGCGACCATGATATGGCCCAGTAGTTGGAACAAACTCAAACTCTTGAACAAACGGCAGTTCAAAGCCATCAACCGCTTCACACTCAACCTGACGAATACGTAGCCCTTGAGCCTCCAGTTCATTGAAAATGCCATCAAGGAGTGCATCTGGGCGAACCGTTAAGATATCTTTATCCGACGGATCGATCGCCATCGCAATGTCTAATCCAGTTTCCAGCCATACCTTAGAATCGCCAATCGTCACCGGTGTGTTCAACGGAACATCAAACTCACACTCAAAGTCGCGAGTTTCACCCGGCTGAATCACAAACGCGTATGGCAGGCTCCATTTCGCTAGTGAGTATGTCTGATGCATGCGGCGTGTTTGGCCGCCCTCTTGCCTTTGCGAGTTCATGGTGACTTCTTTGACGTAACGACAGCACAGATTAAGATCGATATTGTCGATCTCCTGCGGCTGAGCGCCACCATACACATGCACAATAATGCTCGCCTTTTGCCCTGGATACAGCACTTCCTGTTGCAATACAGAATCGACCTTAGCCGACCCAATACCAAAACTTGCTAACGTTTTCTTTAAGAACGACATATGCACCTCCTTTAAAGCATCATCTTAAGCCTGAAAGAGGTTCAAACTCAAATATACTGCTCACACAATTTTAACTCTAATATCGTCTATTTATCACTCAAGCGTCGATCGATAACTGAGATAGTGATAATCTAATACCCGATATGCATGCATATCATTATCCTGATTTATTATTCGGATTGGCGGAAGCCAGACGAGTGACTCTTCAAGCAATTGAGGCGGATCTCATAGTGAATCAGGCCATTAGATTGGCAATGGATATGCCTGACCGTTAGGTAAATTAATGCGCCCAACAGCTGTCAGGTTCTCGCACACCAACCGTAGTGCGATGCGTCGTCGTAGTGGCTTTGTTGCTGCTCCAATGGCAAAGAAATTGGCTCCTACAATGACTTTAGTTGAGAAGACTGCTTTATTAGCACCGACTACAACAAAAGTAATTAAAGCCGCTTAACAAAAAGCGCAGTTTTTACTGCGCTTTTTTCTTGCCCGACATACTCTGGAAATGCGTTTACACATTGGTATTCCTTAACCGATTTGATACCTTAACCACAAATCATTATAAAATTTGTGGAGAATAATGTATGAAGTGTCACCGCATAGAAGAACTGCTTGAACTGATGGAGCCAGAGTGGCAGAAAGATCAAGAGCTTAACTTATTAGAGTTCATCATTAAGCTGTCAAAAGAAGCAGGCTACGATGGCAAGCTTGCAGACCTGACTGATGATGTACTTATCTACCATCTGAAAATGCGCAACAGCGAAAAAGATGAAATGATTCCTGGCCTTAAAAAAGACCAAGAAGACGATTTCAAAACCGCAATCCTAAAAGCGCGTGGCCTACTTTAATCACCTCTGTGTGTTAAAACGCCATTGCGTTATAGATAAATAGCTCAATTTAAAAAAGCGACCACTCGGTCGCTTTTTTGTTTCTGTTCGCTATTTTTTCGTCACAACTGTTATGACTTTTGTTGTTAAAGGTTGATTGCGTTAAAGAAATGAGAACAAGATTGTCGCTATAATCGCCACCCATAAGGATCTTCTAAAATATAAGAGTGAGTGCTCTTTCAGCCTTGCACCAAACTTAAGCTTAGATCCTCTAACATCATATTTTTAAAGCAATGTCGTCAATACTCTCGAAGAAGGGTATAGCCACCAAAAGGATAGTCCATGAGTCAGGATAAAATCGATATCAAAGATGTGACTCCTAAAACCTTTAATCCTAAGACACATAAAGGTAATGGAGATCGATTTAACCCAAGTAACCGAATCTATGTTCGAGAAAGCAAAGGTAAATTCCAACAATTACGCCGCTACGGTGGTTGGTTCTTACTTTTACTTTTTGCGCTGATCCCATGGATTCCATTTGGTGAGCGACAAGCAATCTTGCTCGATATTGGTAGCCAACAGTTCAACTTCTTTGGCACCACTCTATACCCGCAAGATCTGACCCTACTCGCAATCTTATTCATGATTGCCGCATTTGGCCTGTTCTTTATCACCACCTTTTTGGGCCGCGTATGGTGTGGCTACCTGTGCCCACAAACCGTGTGGACCTTCATGTACATCTGGTTCGAAGAGAAACTGGAAGGTGCTGCCAATAAGCGAAGAAAACAAGATTCCGGCAAACTGACCACCAATCTAATGGTCAGAAAAACCCTCAAACACATTGCGTGGTGGGCGATTGCGATTGCGACCGGTTTAACCTTTGTCGGTTACTTCATTCCAATCAAAGAGCTGGTGGTTGGCTTCTTTACCTTTAATTCATCGTTCTGGCCTGTGTTCTGGGTGCTGTTCTTTGCAGGCTGTACTTATGCCAACGCTGGTTGGATGCGTTCGATTGTGTGTCTGCACATGTGTCCTTATGCTCGCTTCCAATCTGCGATGTTTGATAAAGACACCTTTATCGTAGGCTACGATAACAAGCGTGGTGAGAACCGTGGACCTCGTTCTCGCAAGGCGGATCCAAAAGCGCTTGGTCTTGGCGACTGTATTGACTGTAACTTGTGTGTGCAAGTGTGTCCGACGGGCATTGATATCCGTGACGGCCTGCAATACGAATGTATTAACTGTGGTGCGTGTATTGATGCTTGTGACAAGACCATGGAGCGTATGGGCTATGACAAAGGACTGATTAACTACACTACGGAGCATAGGCTTGAAGGACGATCGACTAAAGTAATGCGTCCTAAGTTATTGGGCTATGGTGCAATACTTGTTCTTATGCTTGGCTTGTTCTTTGTACAAATCGCTAGCGTCGACCCAGCAGGATTAAGCGTTCTGCGTGATAGAAACCAACTGTTCAGAGTCAACACTCAAGGGCTAGTTGAAAACACCTATACCCTCAAAGTGATCAATAAGACTCAACAAGAACAAGAGTACAAGCTCGAAGTCAACGGATTACCAGGTGCAATTTGGTACGGCAAGCAGACTGTGACGGTTGCTCCGGGCGAGGTTTTGAACCTACCTATCAGTCTAGGTGCCGATCCTGAGAAACTGAGCTCACCTGTTTCGACAATTCAGTTTATACTCTCGGATAATGAAGAGTTTACGATGGAAGTAGAAAGCCGCTTTATCAAGAAGCTCTGATACTAATCACACACGATTGGTATAACACCTAATAAATGGAAAAAGGCTCAGTAATGAGCCTTTTTTATTATATGACGATGCAAGCCTTTAACTTTGATAACCTGACCCCCGACTTCATGTGGTACGCACTGGAGAGCATTGGGGTACGAGCTGAGTCCGGGCTCCTTGCTCTGAACAGCTACGAAAACCGGGTCTATCAATTCACCGATGAAGACCGTAAACGCTACGTCGTTAAGTTTTATCGCCCTCAGCGCTGGAACAAAGCACAGATCCAAGAAGAACATGACTTCGCACTGGAGCTCATCGACCAAGAAATTCCCATCGCGCCTCCAATGCGTATCAATGGTGCTACCTTGCATGAGTATCAAGGCTACCTGTTCGCGCTATTTGAGAGCGTCGGTGGCAGACAGTATGAAGTGGATAATCTGGAGCAATTAGAAGGCGTTGGCCGTTTCCTTGGCAGAATTCATAAGGCGAGTGCAGCGAAAACCTTTCAGCATCGTCCGACGATCAGCCTAAATGAATATCTGCATCAACCACGTAAGATATTAGAAAACTCTCAGTTTATCCCGATGCATCTAGAGAGCGCCTTCTTTAACGACATCGACTTGCTGATCAAAGAGTTAGAGAGTCAATGGCCGAACAACGTTGAGAACATCCGCCTGCATGGTGATTGCCACCCAGGTAATATCTTATGGCGCGATGGACCAATGTTCGTCGATCTCGATGATGCACGTAACGGCCCAGCCGTCCAAGACCTATGGATGCTGCTGAATGGTGAACGCCAAGATAAGCTGATGCAACTGGATATTCTGCTAGAGAATTACCAAGAGTTTTGCGATTTTAATAGCTCACAACTGAAACTAATTGAGCCCCTGCGCGGTCTACGTATGGTGCATTACATGGCATGGTTAGCTAAGCGATGGGACGACCCAGCGTTTCCGTTGGCCTTCCCATGGTTCAATGACCCTAAATATTGGGAGCAACAAGTACTTGCTTGTAAAGAACAAATTGCTACCCTGCAAGAGCCACCACTTTCGTTAATGCCTCAGTGGTAACCGCAATCGCAACATATAACTAGATAAAAATTCAAACATAATGGAGATTGAATAAATGAAAAAGCTATTCGCATTTTTCTCATTGATCATGTTGAGCCTGTCAGCTCACGCTGCGAAATTTAACGAAGGTGAGCACTATAAAGTTCTTGATCTAAAAGCATCAAAGAAACCTATGGTAACTGAATTCTTCTCGTTCTACTGCCCACACTGTAATAGCTTTGAACCTATCATCCAGCAGCTAAAACAGCAGTTACCGAAAGACGCTACGCTGCAGAAAAACCATGTTTCATTCATGGGTGGCAAGATGGGCCTGCCAATGAGCAAAGCTTACGCGACTATGATTGCACTAAAAGTCGAAGACAAAATGGTACCAGTGATGTTTAACCGCATTCACAATATGCGCAAGCCACCACGCGATGAAGCAGAACTGCGTCAAATCTTTATAGATGAAGGGATTGATACGAAGAAGTTTGATGCGGCTTACAACGGCTTTGCAGTAGATTCCATGGTTCGTCGCTTTGATAAAGCATTCAAAGATAGCGGCCTTTCTGGTGTTCCTGCCGTTATAGTAAATAATCGTTACCTAGTAGAAGCACAAGGCATCAACGGCCTAGATGAATACTTCGAATTGGTTAACTTCTTACTGAAAAAGTAAAAAATCAAAATCCAAATTAAGGAAGCTTTGGCTTCCTTTTTTGCACCAGGCACTTTTTAGTTATCTCTCACAAAAATATTGTTTGGGGACACGGTTCAGTCAAAACTTATAAGACACACGATAAAGTGAACTTTTAAGCGTTATTGTTTTCTACAGCTTTTTATCAATATCGATTTATTGCTACCAATCACTGGGGCAAGGAGCCTCTGAATGAAAATCAAATATACATTATTAGCGCTTAGTGTTGCCGCTGCGCCCGCATTTGCCAAGCTTGCTGATGAGCAAGGCTTCAGTGGTGAAATCTCTATCAACACAGGTGTCACATCTTCGACCTCAAACTTTAATACCGACGCTGACAGTAAGATCTCCTCAACCAATCAAAAAGCTTCGTCTGATAGCTCATTTTTAGTTTCACCTCTCGGCCACATTGCTTATACCTTTGGTGAAACGCTAAACCATCAGGTTTATACTGGTACTGCACGTGATGACGTGGCAACGGGTACTGTAGTGCTTGAGTTAGGTTATAAATACCAGCTTAATTCTGGCATGGTGATTGACGCATCCATTCTGCCGACGATAATGTCTGGTGAAACTTGGGCTGATCCATACAACACGAGCTCATCTCGTAGTAAAACCGATGAAACCGGTAATGCGTTCCGTCTAAAACTAGAAAGTATTGCTGGCTCTGCGTTCTCACTAGATATGGCTTACGCAATTAAAGATGTGAAAAACGATCTAGTTGAAGACGTACTAAAGCGCGATGCCGATACCTTCTACATAAAAGGTCAGTATCGCCAACCTATCAGCAGCACCATGATGTTAGTGCCGTCTTTAATTTATCAATCCAGTGATGCAGAAGGCGATGCGGCATCGTTCGAACAGTTCGGTGGTGAGGTTAGCTTGTTTGGTGGTATGGGTCGTCACCAATACGCACTAACAGCGGGTTACAATCAGCGCTCTTACGATGCAAGCAGCATGACTTTCCAAAAGAAGCGCAGTGATGACAACATCAACCTATTCGCCGCATATGAATATGATCAATTCATGGATTGGGAAAACTGGTCGTTCGTTTCTCTTGCAGGTTACGGCACGAGCGACTCGAATATTACCTTCTATGATGAGTCTCAATACATTGTTTCTGTTGGCTTGAACTACAAGTTCTAACCCCAGCCGATACGGATGCACTATCAAACCAAAGCCTGTATCTATGCCTGTCTCTTATACACAAATCCCTAAGCCACGCTTGGGGATTTTTTTTGAACT